>JBOIFZ010000467.1:0-5153 GCA_050741735.1 Burkholderiales bacterium | reverse complement strand
AGTCGCCACGAATAAGGAAAATCTTGAAACCGTAATCGCGTTCGCCGGGATCACCGCGGCCGGTGCGGAGAAGCTGATCGAGCTGCAACTGCGGACCGCCAAGAACGTCTTCGCCGATGCAGTCAAGAACGCCAAAGCGCTCGCCGGCGTCAAAGATGTGCAGGAACTGACCGAGATCCAGACCTCGATCGCCCAACCGGTCGCCGACAAGGTCGCCACCTACGGCCGCAGCGTATACGCCGTTATCGCTGAAACCCAAGCCGAACTGAACAAGTTCTTCGAAGAGTGCATTGCCGAAACCAACAAGAACTTCGTGACGGTGCTGGATAAGGCCGTCAAGAGCGCGCCGGCCGGCTCCGATGTTGCCGTGGCCGCGGTGAAGTCCGCGATGGCTGCCGCGAACCAGGCTTACGATGCCTTCTCCAAGGCTACCAGGCAAGTCGCCGAAGCGACCGAAGCCACGATGACCGCCGCGACCAACACCGTCGCGACCAAGAAAAAAGCCGCTTAAGCCACACCAGAATTCCCTTGAAGGGCCTCGGGAGCCATCCCGAGGCCCTTTGTTTTGCCGGTTCGGCATTCCCCGGCCGTCCTATAGAATCCCGGTATGCCCATGCTTTGCTCCCTTACGCATCGCGTGTCACGCGTCACGCGTCACGGCTCTTAGCGTGCCCCGCCTGCACGAGCGTCCCGCCTGGAAAGCGCTCGAGGCCCATGCCCTCGAGATGCGTGAGGCACGCATTGCCGATCTGTTCGCGCAGGATCCCGCGCGCGCGCAGGAGTTTTCGGTTGCAGCCTGCGGATTGCTGCTCGATTACTCGAAGAACCCGGTATCGAGGCAGACGCGCCGCCTGCTGGTGACGCTGGCCGAGGACGCCAACCTGCCCGCGCAGATTGCGGCGATGTTCGAAGGCAAGCGCATCAACGTCACCGAGAAGCGCGCGGTGCTGCACACGGCATTGCGCAACCGATCCGACCGCCCGGTGCTGCTCGACGGCAAGGACGTGATGCCCGACGTGCGGGCGGTGCTGTCACGCCTGCGGGATTTTTCCGAGCGCGTGCGGGGCGGCATCGCCCGGGGCTATACCGGCCTGCCTTTTACCGACGTGGTCAACATCGGCATCGGTGGCTCGGATCTAGGCCCGTTGATGGTCTGTTCGGCGCTTCGCCCCTATTGTTCGCCCGACTTGCGCATCCATTTCGTCTCCAACGTGGACGGCGCCCACCTGGCCGCAACGCTCTCCGGCCTGGACGCCGAAACGACCCTGTTCGTGGTCTCATCGAAGACCTTTACCACACAGGAAACCCTTACCAACGCGCGGTCTGCGCGTGAGTGGCTGCTTACGCTACTACATTCTTCCGGGGCCACGGAAGCTGCCGTCCAGCAGCATTTCGCAGCGGTCTCCACCAACCTGGAAGCCACCTCAAAATTTGGCATCGTCCCGGAGCGGGTGTTCGAATTCTGGGACTGGGTAGGGGGCCGCTATTCGCTATGGTCGGCCATCGGCCTGCCGATCGCGTTGGCGGTCGGTTTCGACCGCTTCGACGAACTGCTCGCCGGCGCCTACGAAATGGACGAGCACTTCCGCATGGCACCTTTGGAGCGGAACATGCCGGCGATCGCAGCGCTCATCGGCCTCTGGCATATCAGTTTCCTCGGCCACCCGACTCATGCGGTGTTGCCCTATGCCCAGGATCTCGCGCACTTCCCAGCCTACCTGCAACAGCTCGACATGGAGAGCAATGGCAAGCGCGTTGACCGCTCGGGAGCGGCGGCCGAGTACGCCACCGGCCCGGTGATCTGGGGCGCACCCGGCACCAACGGCCAGCACGCCTTCTTCCAGCATCTGCACCAGAGTACGCAGGTCACGCCTGCCGATTTCATCGTCGCAGCAAACGGCGCAGACCGTCTGCCGGAGCATCACGACATCCTGCTGGCCAACTGCATCGCCCAGAGCGAGGCGCTGCTGCGGGGAAAGAATGCCGATGAGGTCCGCACCGAACTCAAGGCGCGTGACACCGAGGGCGACGAAGCCGAACGCCTGATTCCGCATCGCACTTTCCCTGGCAACCGTCCCAGCAATACCATCGTGCTGCGTCAACTGGATCCGCGCTCGCTGGGCGCGCTGATTGCGCTTTACGAACACAAGGTGTTCGCGCAAGGCGCGATCTGGGGCATCAATTCCTTCGATCAGTGGGGTGTGGAACTCGGCAAGCAGCTCGCCAACGACGTGCTCGAAGACCTGAAAGCGGGGAAAGTCCGCAGCGGGCACGACGCCTCTACCGCGCGGCTCATCGATTACGTACTGGGAAACAAGGAGGACAAATGAACGAGGAAAATTTCAACATGAGCATCCGCAAGTTCCTGAAGATGACCGGCGTCGGCGCGCAGCGCGAGATCGAGCAGGCGGTGTCGAAGGCACTGGCCTCAGGAAGATTGAAGGGCAACGAGAAATTGCCGGCAATCATGAAGCTCACCATTCCCGCGATCGGGCTGAACGTCGACTTCGACGGGGAGATCACGATGGAGTGAGAAAAAGCCGTGACGGTCGTGAAAACAAGCCGCTCCTTGGCTTGTTTCAGTGCAGGCTAACATTTGCGAAGCCAATGTTATGCCGGAACTACAACACGCCGCGCCTTTTGGCGTTTTTCAGTGCAGGCTCATGCCTCGCGGAGCGCGGCGTGAGGCCGGAACTACAATTCCGCTCATGCGGCTGATAGCCGCATACTCGTGACGACGTAAGAGCGGAGTAACGCGCAAAACCGGTGTGATTAGACGAAGAAATGGCCCACTGGGTCGCCCAATAGCAGTAGTACCCCGTCACGTCGTCACGATCGTCACGTCGTCACGGGTCTTCAAACGTTCAGGTTGAGAAACTTCTCGCGGTAATACTTCAACTCCTCGATCGATTCGTAGATGTCGGCCAGCGCTTCGTGCTTGCCGTGCTTGGTCAGGCCCGTCATGATTGCCGGCTTCCAGCGTTTCGCCAGTTCCTTCAGCGTGGAAACATCCAGGTTACGGTAGTGGAAGAAAGCTTCGAGCCTGGGCATGTACCGGGCGAGGAAGCGGCGGTCCTGGCAGATCGAATTGCCGCACATCGGCGAGGTGTTCTCGGGCAGGTACCGCACAAGGAAGGCGATCAATTCGGCCTCCACTTCCGCCTCGCTTTGCTTCGCCGCCTTCACTTTGTCGATCAATCCGGTTTTCCTGTGCGTCGACTTGTTCCATGAATCCATGCGATCGAGCACCTCATCCGGTTGGTGCACGATCTTCACCGGCGACTCGGCCACAGTGACGAGTTGCGAGTCGGTGACGACGATCGCGACCTCCAGGACGCGGTCGGCCTCAGGGTTCAGGCCGCTCATTTCCATGTCGATCCAGATCAAATAGCTGGGATCCTGTGCCATAATCCTCGGTACGTTTTTCCCGAATTTTCCTGGCGATATTTTGTCATAGCTTGCACCGAATCCCTAATCGAAAGCCGCAATGTCCACTTTCTCCGTTCTGTTTCTCGCCGCATTGTTGATCGCCACCGGCATGCGCCTGTGGCTGGCAACGCGCCACGTCCAGCATATACAGGCGCACCGCAATGCGGTTCCCGCCGCCTTTGCCCAGGAAATCAGCCTCGACGCGCACCAGAAAGCCGCAGACTACAGCAGCGCCAAGACCCGGTTGAACATCGCCGCGATCGTCTTCGAGGCCGCGGTTCTGCTGGCGTTCACCTTCGGCGGCGGGTTGCAGGCGATCGACGATCTGGCCGCCTCGTTCTTTCCCGAGGGCATCGCGCGCGGAGTCGTGTTCGTCGCGATCCTGGCGGTGATCATGTCTGTGATCGAGCTGCCGTTCGGCCTGTACCGGACTTTCGGCATCGAGAGCCGTTTCGGTTTCAACAAGATGACGCTTGCCATGTTCTTCGGCGATCTGGCGAAGCACGCCGCGATCGGCGTCGTCCTCGGCCTGCCGCTGCTGTTCGCGGTGCTGTGGCTGATGGCGGAGATGGGAGACAAGTGGTGGCTGTACGTCTGGTTCGTGTGGGTAGTGTTCAACACGCTGGTGCTGGCGCTCTATCCGACTTTCATCGCGCCGCTGTTCAACAAGTTTGCGCCGATGCAGGACGGCGAGATGAAGCAACGCATCGAAAACCTGATCAGCCGTTGCGGCTTCACCTCCAAGGGCCTGTTCGTCATGGACGGCAGCAAGCGCAGCAGCCACGGCAACGCCTACTTCACCGGCTTCGGCAAGTCCAAGCGCATCGTGTTCTTCGACACACTGCTGTCGCGGCTGGATGTCCCCGAGATCGAAGCGGTGCTCGCGCACGAGCTCGGCCACTTCCGCCGCCGGCACGTGTTCAAGCGCATGGCGTGGACTTTCGCCGTTAGCCTCGCCTTCCTGTGGCTGCTCGGCACGCTCAAGGACCAGGCATGGTTCTACCAAGGGCTCAATGTCGTCTACCCGGCCACCGACGCGATGGCACTGACGCTGTTCTTCGTGGTGGTGCCGGTATTCACTTTCCTGTTGCAACCGTTGCTGGCGATGTACTCGCGCAAGCACGAGTTCGAGGCGGATGAGTACGCGGCACAGTTCACGCCCGCACGCGACCTGATCCGCGCGCTGGTGAAACTATACAAGGACAACGCCTCTACGCTTACCCCGGACCCGCTGCACTCGGTGTTCTACGACTCGCACCCTCCGGCCTCGACTCGCATCGCTCGCCTCGAACAACTTGCGAAAGCCTGAATACCCTTTCACCGCAGAGACGCAGAGGACACGGAGAAGGGCAATGACGGAAATTTGTATAAATGCCAGTGCTAGGCGACATCAAAATGTCGGACTCAAACTGGACACACGATTGCATGCCCCGTCCCTTTCAATCGCATTCTTTGCGTCCTCTCTTTTCTACTTTGCGTACCCCGCAAGGGGGTATAGAAATGAATCCTTTGCGTCAACGCTCTTGACCTTGTTTTCATCTGTGCTCTCTGTGTTCGCTGTGCCTAGTGAATTTGATCCTGGAGTCAAATTATGAGTGAGATATCCGAGGGACTGGTAAGGAAGAAATGCAAGCCTTGCGAGGGCGGCGTGGCGCCGATGACGGAAACCCAGATCGGGCATTTGCTCAAGGGCCTGTCCGGCTGGGAATACAAGAACGGGATGG
>JBOIFZ010000466.1:0-2949 GCA_050741735.1 Burkholderiales bacterium | reverse complement strand
CGTCACGACCGTCACGGTACTTCACAGGACCATGACCACTGACGGATGATCGCACAGCTCCCGGTACAACGCATCGAGCTGCTCGCGCGAGGTGGCGCGCACGGTGCAGGTGACGCTGAGGTAGCGGTTCTTCCTGCTGGTGCGCAATTCCACGGTCGCCGGATCGAAGTCCGGCGCGTGGCGCCGCACGATCTCCACAATCGTCTGCACCAGCCGCGGCTCACGCCTGCCCATGACCTTGATCGGGAAGTCGGTCGGATATTCGATGAGGCTCTCGCCTTCCATCATGCCTCCGGGGGCGCGCATCACGCGCTCCTTGTATTCCTGATACAGCGTATACATGCGCCTGAAAAGCGCTCCGGGCACGCCGCCGCCGACAGCCTTGCCGTCCAGCCTGACGATCGCCAGCACTTCCTTGGTGGAAGAGGTGAGCCACGCCTCGTCCGCGCCGCGAAGCTCGGACTCCCAAACCGGACGGACCTCGTGTTTGATGCCGTCGGCCTGCGCCAGTTCCAGCACCACGTCATAAGTGATGCCGGGCAGCATCAGATTGTTCTTCGGCGGCGCCAGCAGAATGCCGTCCTTGACCACGAAAATATTGCTGGCCGCGCCTTCGGTCATGATGCCGTCGCGCAATAGTACGGCTTCGACACAACTGGCATCCACCGCGAGTTGTCGCAACAGTACGTTGGGCAACAACGCAATCGCCTTGATGTCGCAGCGCAGCCAGCGGTTGTCGGCGGCCGTGATCGCTCCCACTCCCTTTTCCACCTGCTCCGGTGGCGGCGTGGAAAGCGCATTGCTCATCATGAAGACGGTCGGCGCCACGCCACTGGGGAAGGCGTGATCGCGCTTCGCGACGCCGCGGGTGACGTGCAGGTACAAAGACTGGTCCTCTGGCTCATTCAGTTCGATCAGACGGCGCACCAGCCGCGTCCATTCGACGTCGTCATGGGGATTGGCGAGCCGGATGCCGTCGAGGCTGGCCTGCAATCGCCGCAGATGCTCGGCGAGCCGGAACGGATGCCGCGAGTACACCGGAATCACTTCGTACACGCCGTCGCCGAAGATGAAGCCGCGATCGAGCACCGGGACCCTGGCCAGTTCGATCGGCATGAATTCGCCGTTGAGATAAATCATTGAGAACCTGTGAATGGTGAACAGCGAACAGTTATCGGTGATCGGTAAAGGGTAAAGAGTGAAGGTTAATCGTTAATCGCCGTTCACTGTTCACCGTTCACCGTCGATTCACTCAAACTGCAGCCGCAGGCTGTGCCATACGCGCACGAACAGGTTGGCGATGCCGACGGTCTGCAGGGCGACGAGGGTGCGCTCGCCGAAGGGCTGGCCGTCGAAAGTCAGGCGCAGCGTTCCGACTCTATCCCCCGCGCGGATCGGCGCGATCAGCGGTTGCATGCTCTCCAGCCGGGCCTTGAGGCGTTCGCCAAACCCCTTCGGAATGGTGACGTAATAATCGTCGGTAAATCCCGCCTGCAATTGTTTACTGCTGCCTTTCCATACCGGCAGCTGATGCACCGGCTGTCCCCTGGCGTAGAGCTTCACGGTGTCGAAGGCTTCGAATCCGTAGTTGAGCAGTCTCTGCGCCTCCGCCGCGCGGCCGCCTTCCGAACCGGCGTCGATCACCACGGCGATCAGGCGCCGGCCGTTGCGCTGTGCGGTGCCGATCATGCAGAAGCCGGAGCTCTCGGTGTAGCCGGTCTTGAGGCCGTCCACGTAGGGGTCGCGCCCGAGCAGGCGGTTGCGGTTGTACTGGGTGATGTTGTTGTAGCGGAACTCGCGCAACCGGTACATCGGAAAGTACTGCGGAAACTCGCGGATGATCGCCGCCGACAACAGCGCCAGGTCGGCGGCCGTGGAGTATTGCTGCGGGTTCGGCAGCCCGGTCGCATTGACGAAGTTCGAGTTCCTCAGGCCGAGGCGCGCAGCTTCGCGATTCATCTGCACGACAAAGGTTTTTTCGCTGCCGGCGACGCCTTCGGCCAGCGCGATCGACGCGTCGTTGCCCGACTGCACGATCATGCCGTGCAGCAGTTCCTCGATCGCGACGGACTTGCCCGGGTCCAGAAACATGCGCGAGCCGGGCGCGCGCCAGGCCTTTTCCGAGATCGTCACCGGCTGTGACAGCGTGACGCGTTTCTGGCGCAAAGCGTCGAACGCCACGTAGGCGGTCATCAGTTTGGCAAGCGACGCCGGTTCGACGCGCTGGTCGGGATTCTTGGCGGCCAGGACCTGCTGGCTGAGCATGTCCACCAGCAGATACGACGTCGAGGCGAGGTGTCCGAGCGCGACGGCGCCGTTCAACGGGGCCTGGGCAAAAGCCAGGGTACTGCCGAACCAGACGAATAATGCGGCGAGAATTCTCATCATGCTGGAGCGAAACGGATTATATATCACCTCGGCCATACTTCCCGCGCTTGCGTGGCAGGTTGCCGTCTGGAACAATGCGCGGCTTTCGGGATCTCAATTCGCAACCATATGACGATTTGTTTCAGAACCGGCCTCGTTCGCGCTGCGGTGCGCCTGTCGTTGATTGCCACCGCAGTGATTCCGTCGGCGGCACCGGCGGCGGACGCAATCCGCGTGATCGATCCCTGGGCTCGGGCCACGGTGCCCGGCCAGAAGGTGGGAGGCGTTTTCATGGAGATCGTCAGCCGGCGCGACGCGCGGCTTACCGGGGTGGCCAGTCCGGTCGCAGGCGCCGCAGAAGTACACTCGATGACGATGGACGGTGGCACCATGAAGATGCGCGTGGTCGGAGCGCTCGATCTGCCCGCGGGCAAGCCGGTGAAGCTGGCGCCCGGCGGCTACCACGTGATGCTGTTCGATCTGAAGAAGCCGTTGGTTGCCGGCGAGAAAGTGCCGCTTACGCTGGTGATCGAAGATGCCGGCAAGCGCACGCACAAAATAGCGGTGACCGCGATCGTGCGC
>JBOIFZ010000465.1:0-2131 GCA_050741735.1 Burkholderiales bacterium | reverse complement strand
TTGATTGGTTTGGAGCGCCGTTGTCATTTCGGCGCTCCGTTTTGACTAGGAGAGTGTCGATGTCTGCCGTTCCGACTTCCATGAAGTCCGCCGATTTCCACGTCGCCGACCTGTCGCTCGCCGACTGGGGCCGCAAGGAAATCCGCATTGCCGAAACCGAGATGCCCGGTCTGATGGCAATCCGCGAGGAGTACGCCTCAACCCAGCCGCTGCGCGGCGCGCGCATTACCGGCTCGCTGCACATGACCATCCAGACCGCGGTGCTGATCGAGACGTTGCAGGCGCTCGGTGCCCGGGTGCGCTGGGCCTCGTGCAACATCTACTCGACCCAGGACCACGCGGCCGCGGCCATCGCCGCCACCGGCACGCCGGTGTTTGCCTACAAGGGCGAATCTCTGGCGGAGTACTGGGACTACACCCACCGAATATTCGAGTGGCCGGACGGCGGTTTCTCGAACATGATCCTCGACGACGGCGGCGACGCGACTCTGCTTCTGCACCTGGGCACGCGCGCCGAGACCGATTCATCGGTGCTGAAAAACCCGGGCAGCGAGGAAGAGACTTGCCTGTTTGCCGCCATCAAGGCCAGGCTCGCCCGGGACCCGAAGTGGTATTCGACGCGGCTCGCGCACATCAAGGGCGTGACCGAGGAGACCACCACGGGCGTCAAGCGCCTGTACCAGATGGCCAAGGACGGGCTGCTCAAGTTCCCGGCGATCAACGTCAATGACTCGGTCACCAAGTCCAAGTTCGACAATCTCTACGGCTGCCGGGAGTCGCTGGTTGACGGCATCAAGCGCGCCACCGACGTCATGATCGCCGGCAAGATCGCGGTGGTCGCGGGCTACGGCGACGTGGGCAAGGGCTCGGCGCAGGCGTTGCGCGCGCTTTCGGCGCAGGTGTGGGTGACGGAAATCGACCCGATCTGCGCGCTGCAGGCGGCGATGGAAGGCTATCGCGTGGTGACCATGGACTACGCCGCAGACAAGGCCGACATATTCGTCACCGCCACCGGCAATTTCCACGTGATCACCCATGATCACATGAAGAAGATGAAAAACCAGGCGATCGTCTGCAACATCGGTCATTTCGACAACGAAATCGATGTCGCCGCGCTCAAGAAGTACACCTGGGAGAACATCAAGCCGCAGGTGGACCACGTCATATTCCCGGACGGCAAGCGCATCATCCTGCTGGCCGAGGGGCGGCTGGTTAATCTCGGCTGCGCCACCGGGCATCCGAGCTACGTGATGTCCTCGTCGTTCGCGAACCAGACCATCGCGCAGATCGAGCTGTTCAACAATCCCGACAAGTACCCTGTGGGCGTGTACGTCCTGCCCAAGCACCTCGACGAGAAAGTCGCGCGGCTGCAATTGCGGAAACTGGCGGCGCAACTCACCGAACTGACCGACGCCCAGGCGCGCTATATCGGGGTCGCGAAGGAAGGCCCGTACAAGCCGGAGCACTATCGTTACTAAGGGCAACGGCGTGAGGAGCGAGGGGTGAGGAGTGAGGGGGAAAAGCAAACCCCGGCCCCTGCACTCCGACATCAATTCCTCGAAGGTCGCGAATGAAGCGAAAGCACCACGATCTTCTTGCGTGGCAAGAAGCGATAGAGCTCGTGACAGCCACCTATGAGCTTACCCGATCATTCCCGAAAGAAGAGCAGTTCGTATTGATATCGCAGATGCGACGGGCGGCGGTTTCAATACCAAGTAACATCGCGGAGGGAGCGGCGAGGAACTCATCCAAGGAGTTCGTTCATTTTTTGACTCTTGCGCGCGGTTCACTCAGTGAACTGGAGACGCAGCTGGTCATCTCGCGCGAACTTGGTTATATCAAGGATTTCGCTGAAATTGATGCCTTGATGGATCGAATTTTTCGCTTGGTGGCCGGCCTAATCACGGTAAACAGGAAGACGGTCTCGCCTTGAATCCCTCACTCCTCACCCCTCACCCCTCACGAACCTTCTCCTTCGAATTCTTCCCGCCGAAGACGACGCAGGGGAAGGAAAAACTGCGCGCCACGTGGCAGCAACTGTCGAAGCTAAAACCGCGTTTTTTCTCGGTGACCTTCGGCGCCGGAGGTTCTACCCAGCAGGGCACGCTCGAAACCGTGCTGGAGATCCGCG
>JBOIFZ010000464.1:0-4103 GCA_050741735.1 Burkholderiales bacterium | reverse complement strand
GGCACTTTCACATTACAGGCGGTGATCCAACTGTCCGCGTCGGTTTTTCTCCCGAGAAAGTAGATGAACTAATCGGTGAGCGTAACGCAGCACGCCAAGCTAAGAATTTCAAAGAGTCCGACCGCATCCGCGACGAACTGCTCGCCGCCGGGATCGTGCTCGAGGACGCGCCCGCAGGCACCACCTGGCGCCGCAAGTAACGCGGCACGTCAGCGTGAAAAAGGGCCGCACCAGCGGCCCTTTTTTTTCGAAGTCGCGACTTCTATTCGGCGAAGAATTCCTTCACGCGGCCCATCCAGCTTTTGGCACGCGGGTTGTGGCGGCCGCTGTCGCGCTCGTTGATCTCTTCCAGTTCCTGCAGCAATTCCTTCTGCCGCGGCGTGAGGTTCACCGGCGTTTCCAACACCACGTGGCAGAGCAGATCGCCGTGAGCGTTGCTGCGCACGCCCTTGATGCCCTTGCCGCGCAAACGGAATACTTTCCCCGTCTGGGTCTCCGGCGGAATCCTGATCTTGGCGTAACCGTCCAGCGTCGGAATCTCGATCTCCCCGCCCAGCGCCGTCTTGGTGATGCTGATCGGCATCTCGCAGTGCAGGTCGTTGCCCTCGCGGCTGAACACCTCGTGCGGACGAATGTGGATTACCACGTACAGATCGCCTGACGGACCGCCGTTGACCCCGGCTTCGCCTTCTCCGGAAAGGCGGATGCGGTCGCCTTCGTCCACGCCGACGGGGATCTTGACCGACAGCGTCTTCTGGTGTTTGACCCGGCCTGCGCCGTTGCAGGTGGTGCAGGGACTTTGCACGACTTTCCCGCTGCCGTGGCATTTCGGGCAAGTTTGCTGGATCGAGAAGAACCCCTGGGTCATGCGCACCTGTCCCTGGCCGCCGCAGGTCGGACACGTCATCGGTTGCGTGCCGGGTTTCGCGCCCGAACCGCCGCAGGACTCGCACTCCTCCATTGTCGGGATGCGTACCCGGGTCTCGGTGCCGCGTGCCGCTTCTTCCAGTGAGATTTCCAGGTTGTAGCGCAGGTCGGCGCCACGGTAGACGTTGGAGCGTTGGCGCCCCGCACCGAAGATGTCGCCGAAGATATCGCCGAAAGCGTCGGCGAAACCGCCGAAGCCCGCACCGGCCGCTCCCGCCCCCATTCCGGCCTGCGGATCAACCCCGGCATGGCCGTACTGATCGTAGGCGCCGCGCTTGCCGGCGTCGGAAAGCACTTCGTAGGCTTCCTTCGCCACCTTGAACAGCTCCTCGGACTTCGGGTTGTCCGGATTGCGGTCCGGATGGTGCTTCATCGCCAGCTTCCGGTAGGCCTTCTTGATTTCCTCTTCGGAAGCGTCGCGATTGACGCCGAGCACCTCGTAATAGTCGCGCTTGCTCATTTTTCTGGCGATCTCACCGCAAAGACGCAAAGGCGCAAAGGTAACGCAAAGAAACCGCGTATTTCAGGAATTCTTTGCGTCCTCTGCGCCTTCGCGCCGAAAGGTGTTTTTATCAGGCAGACTTCTTCTGGTCCTTTACTTCCTCGAATTCCGCATCCACCACGTTGCCGTCCTCGGACTTGGCGCCGCCGGATTCAGGCTGGGGCTGGGAGCCGCCGCCCTGCGCCTGCTGCTGCGAGTACAACTTCTCCGCCAGCTTGTGCGACGCTTCCGCCAGGTCCTTGGACCTGGCCTCGATCGCGTCCTTGTCGTCGCCCTTTACGGTTTCTTCCGCCGCCTTGATCGCCGCTTCGATTCTGGACTTCTCGTCCGCGGAGATCTTGTCTCCATGCTCGGTGAGCGATTTCTTCACCGCGTGGATGAGCGCGTCGCACTGGTTACGCGCTTCCACCAGCTCGCGGGCCTTGCGGTCCTCGTCGGCGTGCGCTTCGGCGTCCTTCACCATGCGCTGGATCTCGTCTTCCTTGAGACCGGAATTGGCTTGGATCTTGATCTTGTTTTCCTTGCCGGTGGCCTTGTCCTTCGCCGAGACGTGAAGTATGCCGTTGGCGTCGATGTCGAAGGCGACTTCGATCTGCGGCATTCCACGCGGCGCCGGCGGGATGTCGGACAAATTGAACTGCCCGAGGCTCTTGTTGCCGGAGGCCATTTCGCGTTCGCCCTGCAGCACATGGATTGTTACCGCCGTCTGGTTGTCGTCGGCGGTCGAGAAAACCTGCTGCGCCTTGGTCGGAATCGTGGTGTTTTTCTGGATCAGCTTGGTCATCACCCCGCCCAGGGTTTCAATGCCCAGGCTGAGCGGCGTAACGTCGAGCAGGAGCACATCCTTGACGTCGCCCTGCAACACGCCGGCCTGAATCCCCGCGCCGATTGCGACTGCTTCATCAGGATTCACATCCTTGCGCGATTCCTTGCCGAAAATTTCCTTCACCTTGTCCTGGACCTTTGGCATGCGGGTCATGCCGCCCACCAGGATCACGTCGGAGATGTCGGAGAGCTTCACGCCGGCATCCTTGATGGCAATGCGGCAGGGTTCCACCGTCTTTTGGATCAGATCATCGACCAGGCTTTCGAACTTTGCGCGGGTGATTTTGATCGCCAAGTGCTTGGGCCCCGTGGCGTCGGCGGTGACGTACGGCAGGTTGATGTCGGTCTGCTGGCTCGACGACAGTTCGATCTTGGCCTTCTCGGCCGCTTCCTTGAGACGCTGCAGCGCGAGCACGTCCTTGCGCAGGTCAATTCCCTGTTCCTTCTTGAATTCATCGGCGAGATAGTCCATCAGTCGCTGGTCGAAGTCCTCGCCACCGAGGAAGGTGTCGCCATTGGTCGAGAGCACCTCGAACTGGTGTTCCTTGTCCACCACCGCGATTTCGATGATCGAGATGTCGAACGTGCCGCCGCCCAGGTCGTATACCGCGATCTTGCGGTCGCCTTCCTTCTTGTCCATGCCGAAGGCGAGCGCCGCCGCGGTCGGCTCGTTGATGATGCGCTTGACCTCCAGCCCGGCGATACGGCCAGCGTCCTTGGTGGCCTGGCGTTGCGAATCGTTGAAGTAGGCGGGCACCGTGATGACGGCTTCGGTGACCGCTTCACCGAGGTAGTCCTCGGCGGTTTTCTTCATTTTCACCAGCACTTGCGCGGAAATCTCGGGAGGGGCGATCTTCTTGCCGCGCACCTCGATCCAGGCGTCGCCGTTGCTGTTCTGGATGATCTTATAGGGCATCAGGTCGATGTCCTTCTGCACTTCCTTTTCGGTGAAGCGGCGGCCGATCAGACGCTTGACCGCGAACAGCGTGTTCTTGGCGTTGGTGACCGCCTGGCGCTTGGCCGGGGCACCCACCAGCACCTCGCCGTCTTCCATGTAGGCGATGATCGAGGGCGTGGTGCGCGCGCCTTCGGAATTCTCGATCACCTTGGGCTGGCCGCTTTCCATCACGGCCACACAGGAATTCGTGGTGCCGAGGTCAATACCGATAATCTTTCCCATGGTCTTTCCTTTGTTCGAAAGTGAAAATGCCTTTGATTGCGAAGATTTGGTCTGGCAGTCTGAAAATCAAGCAGAGTTCCGCGATTTCGCGATGGTGACCAGCGCCGGGCGGATCACCCGGTCGTTCAGGCTGTAGCCTTTTTGCAGCACGCTGACCACGGTATTGGGGTCGGCATCGGCTTCCACCACGCCGATGCCCTGGTGCTTGTGAGGGTCGAACTTTTCCCCTAATGGGTTGATTTCCTTGATGGAAAACTTCTCGAACACGCTGTTCAGCAGTTTCAGCGTCAACTCCACGCCGCTTCTCAGCGCATCCGCGGCGGCATCGCCGGAAGCGAGCGCCGCCTCCAGGCTGTCGCGTACCGCCAGCAGTTCGCCGGCGAAACCCTCGAGGGCGTACTTGTGGGCATTGGCAATGTCGGTCTGCGCGCGCTTGCGCACGTTGTCGGCCTCGGCCTTGGCGCGCAGCCAGGCATCGTGGTGTTCCTGGGCTGCAAGCTCGGCTCTCTTCAGCAACTCGTCCATACCCGGCATGGTCTCGACTGCCCGGGCGTCCGTTACCGAGTCCTCTGCCGTCGGCGAGGCCGCGCTATTGTCGTTCTGCGGCACGGCAGCCACGTTTTCCTGGTCCCGCATCAACTCCTCCTGAATGCAAACTCTTATGGATAT
>JBOIFZ010000463.1:0-16603 GCA_050741735.1 Burkholderiales bacterium | reverse complement strand
CGCTTGCGGGGATGCGACCGTGCAACCGGCCAATAGCGTGTCGACCACCGGCCTTACGCGTGTCTCCGCGGTCAGATCCCCAGAGGGGCCCCTCTTCCGCGCTCCGACACGCACGGCGAGGACTCGTAACACAGCATGGCGCCGATTCTCGTCAGGTTTTCAGCCGCGAATTAGCGGAACAGGACACTAGGGTTGGCGATGCCGTCACGATGGGTACAGCGAAGCTGGCTTGGGGTAGCTGTCACGGTTACGGTGGCCGCCTGTTCGAGCCTGCCTTATTCGCCGCGGCCGCTGGATCCCGAGGCGACCGCTCCCGAGTACGCGCAGCGCTCGGGGAACGCCGACGGGCTCAAGCGCTTCGCCGTCGCCAACGGGTACTCGGAATCCGCGTGGCCCCCCGGGGAGTGGGGACTGCGCGAGCTGACGCTGGCGGCGCTGTACTTTCATCCCGACATCCGCACTGCACGGGCGCGGGTACAGGTTGCGCGCGCAGAACTTTCTTCGGTCAGGCAGCCGCAGGCGCTGTCTGCGCGGGTAAAGCCCGAATACCACAGCCGCGTGCTTCCCGAGGACAGCGGGCCGTGGAGCCTCGGACTCGAGCTGGAAATCCCTCTGGTGGCGCAGCGCAAGCGCGCTGCGCGCGTCGAGCGCGGTACCTTTCTCGCCGATGCCGCCGACGTCGACATTGCCGCCGCGGGCTGGCAGGTGCGCGCCAGGGTGCGCGACCGGTTGCTCGATCTGCAGGGCAGCCGAGCCGACCTCGAGCTGGTCGAGGCACAGCTCACGGCGCGCAGGGAAATGCTCGCCCTGGTGGCGCGCCGGGTGGAGGCGGGATTGCTGTCGGCACGCGATCTCGGTGCGGAGCGCGTCGCCGTCGCGCAACTCGAGGGGGCGCGGGATGAGGGGGCGTCGCGCCATCAGCGCGCGCTCGGCGAGCTGGCCTCCGCACTGGGCCTGCCTTTGGACGTGGTGCGCGAAATGAGGCTGAGTTTCCCCGTCGTCGAGACTGTCGTGTTCGCATCGAGCGACAGCGAATTGCGCGGGCTGGCGTTGCGCAACCGGCTCGACGTGCATCGCAAGCTTCTCGAGTTCGGTGCTGCGGATGCCGGCGTGAAACTGGCTGTTGCGGCACAGAACCCCGACATCGTGCTTGGACCGGGTTACACCTGGGATCAGGGCGACAATGTCTGGTCGCTGGCAGTGGGGCTGTCGGTTCCGTCCGCGGCGCGATCGACAGCGGCAATACGGGAGGCAGAAGCAAGGCGCGAACTGGCGGCACAATTGTTCATCGCGGTGCAGACTGGGGCCATCGCAGATACGGAACGGGCGGCAGTGCAG
Organism: Burkholderiales bacterium; assembly: GCA_050741735.1. Taxonomy (GTDB): domain Bacteria; phylum Pseudomonadota; class Gammaproteobacteria; order Burkholderiales; family JACQAP01; genus JACQAP01. The sequence continues at coordinate 15,265 of JBOIFZ010000463.1, read as the reverse complement.
TATCGTTTGGCGCGCGAACGCGTAGCCGCGGCGCTTCGGCAGGCCCGGATTCAGCAGGAGCAGGAAGCCCGGGTCGCGCGGCAGTTCGATGCGGGAGCCGCCGATCGCCTGCAGCGCGTGGCGGCGCAACTCGAAACCCTGGCCGCGCGGGCTGCCCTCTACGCTGCACAGGCGGAAATACGGCAGTCGCTGGCACAGCTGGAGGACGCGGTGCAAAGGCCGTTTTTCGGCGATTTCGAGTCGTTGCCAGGTGCACGTGCGTCGCCTTCACCAGAGGTGTCCAGACAATGAGATTCACTGCGAGTCACGCAATCATTGCGGTGATGGCGATCATCATCGCGGTGCTGTCGTGGATCCTGATCTACTTTGCGCGCGGCGAGTTGCGCGGCGCACCGGGGGGTCACGAGGATGAGATCGAGACCACGTCGACCGCGGGCATCGACGGCGGCCGCGCGGTGGTGCACGTCCCGACGGAAAGCCAGAAGGCGAGCGGCATCGCAACGCAGGCGCTGAAAGCCGGCAGCAGCGAAAAGGCGATCGAGGTGTACGGGATGGTCATGAACCTGCAGCCGCTGGCGGAGCTGCGCGGACGTTATCTTGCCGCCGCCGCGGAAGCGCGGGCGCTGCGCGCGGCTGTGGCTGCGGCCGAATCCGAGTACCAGCGCATGGAAATGCTGTATCGGGACGACCGCAACGTTTCGGAACAGGCGCTGAAGTCGGGCGAGGCACGCTACCGCGCCGAGCTTGCGCGCCAGACCGCCGCAGAGCAGGGTGCGGCCAGCATCCGTGACGCGATGCGAAGCGCCTGGGGCGACGCGATCACGGGCTGGGCGACCCATCCCGATTCGCCAATGCTCGAAGCGCAGCTGCAGCAACGCGCTTTCCTGGTCCAGCTGGTGCTTCCCTACGATCTGCCGAAATCGGCAGCGCGGGGAAGGATTTCGGTTGCGCCGGTAATGGCGCGTGAGAATGCGCGTGTTGCGCGGTTCGTCGCCGACTCGCCGCAGGTGGACCCGGGGCTGCCTGGGGAAACGTATTTTTATGTGGTGGACGGCGGCGGCTTCCGCGCCGGCATGCGGGTGGCGGCGCGGGTCGGCCTGGGCGTGGCGCCTGTTGCCGGCGTGATCGTACCCGCACAGGCGGTGGTCTGGCACGCCGGCAAGGCCTGGGCGTACGTGAAGCAGGACGAACAGACCTTCGCGCGCTATGAAGTGTCGGCTGCGGAAGAGCTCGACGGCGGCTGGTTCAGCGCCGGCGGTTTCCAGGCCGGCGATGAGGTCGTGGTCAGCGGCGCGCAGTTGCTGCTGTCCGAGGAATTGAAGTACCAGATCCGCAACGAAAATGAAGACTGACCCACCTCACCCCGTCCCTCGCCCCCCGCAAGCGGGCGGAGAGGGTGACAGACCACGAGGAGCTCCCTCTCCAGGTTGCTGGAGAGGGCGGGGGGTGAGGTAGCCTTTGATTTCATTCATCGTCCGTCAGTCCATACGTTATCCCGGCGTGATCGTCGCGCTGGCGCTGACCATCGTCGCCTACGGACTGTTCACGCTGTCGCGCGCGCACCTGGACGTGTTCCCCGAGTTTTCGCCGGCGCAAGTGGTCATCCAGACCGAAGCGTCAGGCCTGTCGGCCGAGCTGGTCGAGACCCAGGTCTCGCAGCCGATCGAGAACGCGTTATCCGGCGCTTCGGGGCTGGAAAGCCTGCGCTCCCAGTCGATCCCCGGATTGTCCGTGGTGCACGTGTTCTTCCGGGACGGTTCGGATGTCTACCTCAACCGGCAGGGGGTCGGCGAGCGCCTCGCCTCGCTCACCGCCCAGTTGCCGAAAGGGGTCGTGCCGACGATGACGCCGCTCACCTCTTCCGCCAGCACCGTGCTCGGCATCGGCATGACCTCGGAGCGGCGCAACCTGATGGAGCTGCGCACACTGGTGGACTGGACCATCCGGCCGCGTCTGCTGGCGGTGCGCGGTGTCGCGGAAGTCAACGTATTCGGCGGTGACGTGCTGCAATGGCAGATCCAGGTCGATCCGGACCGGTTGCGGCGTTATGGCCTGGCGTTGGAAGACGTGGTCGCGGCGGCGCGCACGGCCACGGGTGTTGCCGGCACAGGTTTCATAAAGACGCCGAACCAGCAAATAATGGTGCAGACCGATGCGCAGCCCGACGCATTGTCCGACGTCGCGCGCACTGTCCTGGCCTATCGCGACGGGCGCGCGATTCGAATCGGCGACGTGGCGCAGGTTGCCGAGGGTGCAGCGCCCTCGATCGGCGCCGCCGCGATCGACGGCACGCCCGGCGTGTTCCTGATGATCCAGGGCCAGCTCGGCGCCAACACCCATGCGGTCACACAGGATCTGGAAGCGGCGCTGGCGGAACTGAAACCGCTGCTGGACTCCGAGCAGGTGCTGTTGCATCCGAATCTATTCCGGCCCGCCAACTTCATCGAAACCGCGGTGCGCAACGTGCAGCGCGACATCATCATCGGCTCGACTCTGGTGATCGTGGTGTTGTTCCTGTTCCTGTTCAACAGCCGCACCGCTTTCATATGCGCCACTGCGATCCCGGTATCGCTGCTCACCGCGGTGCTGGTGCTCGATTATTTCGGCATCGGCCTCAACATCATGGTGATGGGCGGTTTGGCTATCGCCCTGGGTGAAGTGGTGGATGACGCCATCATCGACACCGAGAACATCTTCCGGCGTCTGCGCCTGAACCGCACGGCCTCGAAGCCGCGGCCGGTGTGGGAAGTGGTGCTGGGCGCCTCGTTGGAAGTGCGCAGTTCCGTGGTTTACGCCACCTTCATCGTCGCGCTGGTATTCGTGCCCTTGCTCACGCTGGGCGGGGTCGCCGGAAAGCTGTTCGCCCCGCTCGGGCTGGCATATATCCTCTCGATCGTCGCCTCGCTATTGGTGGCTGTGACGCTCACCCCCGCGCTGTGCTATCTGCTGCTGGCGCGCACCGAACTCAAATCCGACGATCCGCCGTTCGTGAAATGGCTCAAGCCGCGCTATCTCGGCGTCCTGCGGCGAATCGAGCGCTATCCCGGCCGGGTGATCGGCGTCACCGGCGTGGTGATCGTGATCGGTATCGGCATGCTGCCGCTGTTCTCGGGAGAGTTCATCCCGGCGCTGCGCGAAGGCCATTACATCATGCACATGACCGCGGTGCCGGGCACTTCGGAAGCGGAGTCGCTGCGCATCGGCCAAAAGGTGTCGCAGGCGATCGGCTCGATCGAAGGCGTGCAGTCGGTGGCGCAGTGGGTCGGCCGCTCGAAGAACGGCGCCGACACTTTCGGCACCCACTATAGCGAGTTTGAAGTCGAAATCGGTGCGCTGCCCGGCGAGGACCAGGCGCGCATCCTGCGCGAAATCCGCGCGACGCTTTCCGGCGAACGCAGCGGAGCCTTCCCCGGCGTGACCTTCGCGGTAAACACTTTTCTCACCGAGCGCATCGAGGAAACCATCACCGGCTATGCCGCGGCCTTCGTGGTGAATCTTTACGGTGCCTCGCTGGATTCTCTGGACCGGGACGCGCTGGCGATCGCCACTGCGTTGGCGTCGGTGCCGGGTGCGCACGACGTGCAGATTCAGTCGCCGCCCGGCACGCCGCAGTTGTCAGTGCGGCTGCATCACGAGCGCGTTGCCACGCTGGGATTGCAGCCGCTGACCGTGCTGAAAGCGGTGCAGGCGGCGTACGAAGGCGCGCGAGTCGCGCAGATCTATCGCGGCAGCCAGGTGTTTGACCTGGTGGTAATGCTGGCACCGCAGCATCGCGACCGCATCAACGAAGTCGGTGCGCTGCCCTTGCGCAACCCGGACGGGCGCCTGCTCGGGCTCGCGGACGTGGCCACAATCGAAATGACCGGCGGGCGCTACAAGGTGCTGCACTCCGGGGGACGCCGAATCCAGACCGTGACCGTTAATGTGGTGGGCCACGACATCGCGGAGTTCGAGCGCGATTCGCGCGCGCGTATCGAATCGCAGGTGAAACTGTCGGAGGGCAATTACACGGCGTATGCCGGCACCGCCCGGGCACAGGCGCAGGCCCGGTCCGACCTGATCGTGCATTCTGCGCTCGCCGGCGTGGGCATTTTTCTGCTGCTTTACATCGCTTTCAACAATCTGCACAACCTGCTGCTCACTTTCGTCAATCTGCCATTTGCACTGATCGGCGGGGTGATCGCGGTGTTTGCCGGCGGCGGCTGGATGTCGTTGGGTTCGCTGGTGGGGTTCGTCACGCTGTTCGGCATCACGCTGCGCAACTCGATCATGCTGGTGTCGCACTACCAACACCTGGTCGAGGTCGAGCGGCTGCCCTGGAACCTGGAAACCGCCATGCGCGGCGCCGGCGAGCGCCTGCCATCGATCCTGATGACCGCGCTGGTCACCGCACTGGGACTGATGCCGCTGGCTCTGGGCAGCGGGGAACCGGGAAGGGAAATCGAGGGCCCAATGGCGACCATCATCGTCGGCGGGCTGGCCACTTCGACCCTCTTGAATCTGCTGGTCCTGCCCACCATCTTGCTTCAATTCGGCAGGTTCACACCGCGCGAAGATGCGAATCAGCGCTGATCGGCGCTTCCCTGACGAGGCGGATAGACTGGCGGGCAAGGAGTGCCTATTCATGGCCACAATGGCATTGACCAAAGACAACTTCGAGCAGGTGGTGACCGGCAACGACACGGTGATCGTGGACTTCTGGGCGCCGTGGTGCGGCCCATGCCGCGCCTTTGCCCCGACTTTCGAGGCCACCTCCGAGAAATACCCCGGCATCGTGTTCGCCAAGTTGAACACCGAGGATGAGCCAGAGCTGGCCGGGCATTTCGACATACGCTCGATACCGACGCTGATGGTGTTCCGCGAGAAGGTGATGCTGTTTTCGCAGCCCGGCGCGCTGCCCGCTTCGGCGCTGGAATCCGTCATCAAGAAGGTGCAGGAACTCGACATGGCGGAAGTGCACCGGGAAATTGCCGCCAGCGAGGCCGCCGAAGCCGGCAATCCCGCGGCCTGAGAGCCCTGCGTCTGGACGGGCGCGGTCAAGTCGAGGGGTAAGACCCCGCTTCACCCAGTACGTACTGCTGCACCCGTTTGTCGCGCAGGCGCTCGATGAACCATTTGAGCGCCTTGCCGGTCTGGCGCGGGTGCCAAGCCAGATACACGTTGGCCAGAGACTTCGTTCCCTCCAATTGTTTTCTTACCAGCCGCCCGGCGGCAATGTGCGGGGCGGCCCAGGCAAGCGGCAGGTAGCCTGCGCCCAGACCGGCAATGTGCGCGGCCATCTTCGCGCGCATGTTGGGAACGGTCAGCGCGTCCTGCCCGTCCAGCAATCCCGAGGTGCGCGGCGGCAGGTTGCGCGAGGTATCGGCCACGGCCACCGCGCGGAACCGCATGATGTCCTGCGACGATAGCGGCTCGGGCGCTGTCGCGAGCGGGTGGTCGGGAGCGGCAACGAAGATGAACTCGAACTGCCCCATCGGTTCCACCGACAGCGACCCTTCGGGCGGTGCTTCCCCGGGCGCACCAATCACCAGGTCGGCGCGCCCGGTCATCAGCGCATCCCAGCAACCGCCGAGAATCTCGGCGGTGAGTTTGATGCGCGTACCCGAACCTTCCCGGTAAAAATCCTTCAAAAGAGGGAACAGGCGTTCGGTCGGGACGATGTCGTCCACTGCGATTCGCAATTCGGTCTCCCAGCCGGTGGCCACCCGCTTGACCCGGCATTCCAGATCCGTGGCGGTGCGGAGCAGATGGCGGCCCTCACGCAGCAATTCCTCTCCTGCTTCCGTCAACTTGGCGCGGTGGCCGCTGCGGTCGAACAGCTTCACCTCCAGATCCTGCTCGAGCTTCTGGATGGTGTAGGTGATCGCCGAAGGCACGCGGTGCAGTTCCTCCCCGGCCGCGGCGAAGCTGCCGTTGCGTGCGATCGAGTCCAGGACCAGCAGGGCGTCGAGCGAGATTCTCATGGTGGGGGCAAAAAAACTCGGTTATGATGTTGCGAAATAAATGACCCGTCGGTCAGCAAAATAGAGCCGCCTGCGGGCGCCCCGTTTTCAAGACAGCCGCTCAGCGGCCAATTGCCAGCGAGGATTCCCCGCTGGCTATATTTTTTCTCCACCGGTCGAAGCCGGCCGTTTCGCGCCATCGACCAGAGTTTAGAGGTAAGCAAGTGCATACGCCGATCATCCGTAATGTAGCCATTCTCACGGCACTGGTCACCGCAGCGCTGATGGCCGCCGGTTGCAGTTCCAAGAACGACACCAGCGCGGGTCAAAAACCCGATGCCGCCAAATCTGCCGCGCAGCCGGCCGCACAGGCAGCAAAGCCGATGGGCTTGCCGGTAAAGGCGGTACCGGTGAAAGTCGGCAAGGTGTCCGATGAGGTTACGGCAGTTGGAACGCTGCTCGCCGAAGAATCCGTGATCATTCGGCCCGAGATCGACGGCCGCATCGTCGGCCTGCATTTCCAGGAGGGGCAGGCGGTTACGGCCGGTACGCGTCTGGTGTCCATCGACGGCTCCGAGTTCGAGGCGCAGGCCGCGGCGGTCCGTGCCGACCTCAAGACCGAAGAGCAGCGCCTGGCGCGTACCCGCGAATTGCACCAGCAGAACTTCATTAGCAAGGACGCCTTGGACGTGCAGCTCGGCGCGGTGGACCGCCTCAAGGCACGCCTTGCCGAAACAGAGTCGCGGGTGGCGAAAACCGTGATCCGCGCGCCATTCTCGGGCACGGTGGGATTGCGAATGATCAGCCCCGGTGCCTACGTCAAGGCTGGCACAGAAGTTGTCCGTCTGGAGAGCATCGGCACCATCAAGGCGGATTTCCGCATTCCCGAACTGTATATGTCCAAGGTGCGCCCAAACCAGGAAGTGGTGATCCGTCTCGACGCCTATCAGGGCGAGGACTTCCGCGGTCGCATTTACGCGGTCGAGCCGGTGGTGGATGAACGAACCCGGACCGTACTCATGCGTGCACGCGTACCGAACAAGAGCAACAAGCTCAAGCCGGGAATGTTCGTCCGCATCGCAGTGACGATGGCGACGCGTCCCGACGCAATTGTGGTGCCGGAGCAGGCGCTGTGGCCGCAGGGACAGGACAACTTTGTGTTCCGCGTGGTTGACGGCAAGGCGGTGCTCACCAAAGTCGCCATCGGCAACCGCCAGCCCGGTGAAGTGGAAATCACCCATGGACTCGGCCGCGGTGATACGGTGGTGACCGAAGGGCAGATCAAGTTGCGCGACGGCGCGCCGGTGATGGTCATGGGCGCACCGCCCGCTCCGGCCAACGCGCCGGCGACGGCTGCCGCGGCCAAGAGCTGAACCCGCGGCCCAGTTAATTCAGGAGCCTGAACATGGTTCTATCCGACATTTCGATCAGACGGCCGGTCCTGGCCACGGTGATGAGTCTGCTCATAGTCCTGCTGGGGGTCATTGCCTTCGACCGTCTCGCGGTTCGCGAGTACCCCAAGATCGATCCACCGATCGTTTCCGTGCGCACCGTCTTGAAAGGTGCCACCGCGCAGGTGGTCGAAAGCACGATCACCACGCCGGTCGAGGACGCGCTGTCCGGCATCGAGGGCATCAAAACCATCAAGTCGCAGAGTCGCGAAGAGGTGAGCCAGGTCACGGTCACGTTCGTCACCGACCGGGACGTGGAGGCCGCCGCCAACGACGTGCGCGATCGCGTTTCGCGCGTGCGGTCGTTGTTGCCGGATCAGGCCGATGATCCGGTAGTCAACAAGATCGAGGCGGACGCCTGGCCGGTGATGTGGGTCGCTGTTACCAGTGACCGGCATACGCCGATGGAACTGACCGACTACGCGGACCGCTACCTTACCGATCCGATGAAGGCGGTTCCCGGGGTTGCGACTGTCATCATCGGCGGCGAGCGCAAGTACTCGATGCGCGTGTGGCTCGACCGCGAGCGGCTCGCCGCGCACGGCATGACCGCCCAGGATGTCGAGGAGGCGCTCCGCCGGCAGAACCTCGATTCGCCGGGCGGGCGCATAGAAAGCACTCAGCGAGAGTTGACGGTGCTTGCCGAGACCGATCTGCAGAGCACCGAGGCGTTCAACAACATGATCATCCGCGAGGTGGCCGGTTATCCGATCCGCCTCAAGGATGTGGGTCGCGCCGCGCCCGGGCCGTACGAAAACCGCAAGATCGTGCGCGTGAGCGGCAACGAGGCCATCGGCCTTGGCGTGGTTAAACAGTCAACCGGTAACACGCTCGCGATCGCGGCAGGGATTCGGGAGCTGGTGCCGCGCCTGAAGGCAGGTTTGCCCGACGGCATGACCATGAAAGTGGCGGTTGACACCTCCCAGTTCATCGAGACCGCTATCAACTCCGTATACACGGTGCTATTGGAAGCGTTGGCATTGGTGGTGCTGGTGATCTTCCTGTTCCTGCGCAGCTTCCGGGCGACGCTGATTCCGGCGGTTACGATCCCGGTTTCCCTGATCGGCGCATTCTTTTTTCTTTATGTATTCGGGTTTTCGGTCAACGTTCTGACGCTGCTGGGCGTCGTGCTGGCCGTGGGTCTGGTGGTGGACGATGCCATCGTGATGCTGGAGAACATCCACCGGCACATCGAGGAAGGCCTGCCGCCGTACAAAGCGGCACTCAAGGGTGCCAAGGAGATCGGCTTTGCGGTGGTGGCGATGACGGTCACGCTCGCCGCGGTGTTTACCCCGCTGGTGTTCATGACTGGCCGCGTCGGCCAACTATTCATCGAGTTCGCCATGACCGTCGTGGCGGCCGTACTGGTCTCCGGATTCGTTGCGCTGTCGCTGACACCGATGATGTGTTCGAAAGTGCTCAAGGAGCACGAATCGAACTGGCTCTATGACCACACCAAAGGTTTCTTCGAGGGGATGAACCGCGGTTATCGACGGATTCTGCACGCAACGCTTCATGCCCGTTGGGCGATCGTCCTCGCGTTCGTGGCGGTGCTCGCCGCCATGGTCTGGTTGTTCCTGCAGCTCAAGTCCGAGCTTTCCCCCGTCGAAGATCGTGGCTTCTTCATGGCTTTTGTGGTGGCGCCCGAAGGGTCAACCATGCAGTACACCGACAACTACATGCGCGGCGTCGGTGAGATCCTCAAATCGGTGCCGGAGATCGAGACTCTGTTCGAAGTCGTGGCACCGGGTCTGGAGCGGCCCAATCCCGTCAATCTTGGAATCGGATTCGCAGTGCTGAAGCACTGGAATCAGCGCGACCGTAAGCAGATGCAGATCGCCCAGGAAATCACTCCGAAACTCTACGCTGGATTGCCCGGCGTCATCAGCTTCGCGGTGAACTCGCCCTCGCTTGGGGGCAGTTTCCTGTCCAAGCAGATCGAGTACGTCATCTACGGCAACAGCTACCCGGAACTCCAGGGGTACGTAAGCAACGTCATGGGCCGGCTGTCGCAGTACCCGGGCATCACCGGGCTGGATACTGATCTGAAGCTCAACAAGCCGCAGCTCCGGGTGGAGATCAATCGCGACAAGGCCGCAGCCCTCGGTGTGTCGATGGCAACGATCGGCAGCACACTGGAAACGCTGCTCGGCGGGCGCGATGTCACCCGCTACAAGCGCGAAGGAAAGCAATACGACGTCGTGGTGCAGATGGAAGACGACAAGCGCCGCCGGCCGGACGATCTCACCTCGATTTATGTGCGCAGCGCCAGTGCCGACCTGGTGCAGCTGTCCAATCTGGTTCAACTCAGGGAAACAGTTGCGCCGAAAGAACTTAACCACTTCAACAAGTTCAGGGCGGCGGTCATCAACGGCAACGTCGGTCCGGAGGGCAGCCTCGGTGACGTTCTCGCCCAGATCGACAAAGTCGTTTCCGAAGAGTTGCCGAAGAACGTGATTACCGACCTGGATGGACAGTCCCGCGAATTCCGCGAGACCGGCATGGAGCTTTACGTGACCCTGGCGCTGGCATTGATCTTCATTTATCTCGTACTCTCCGCCCAGTTCGAAAGCTTTGTCGGGCCGCTGGTGATCATGCTGACCGTGCCGCTCGCGGCCACGGGCGCGTTGCTGGCGATGTGGATCAACGCCAAGCTCGGCAACGGCGGCACGCTCAACGTCTACAGCCAGATCGGACTGGTCATGCTGGTCGGGTTGATCACCAAGAACGGCATTCTGATCGTGGAGTTCTCCAACCAGCTTCGCCGCCGGGGGAAGGAGAAGTTCGAGGCGGTCATCGAAGCCTCGACGCTGCGCCTGCGCCCGATCCTGATGACGACGTTTTCCACCGTACTGGGCGCGCTTCCGCTTGCGATTTCTGCCGGCGCCGGCGCCGAAGCCCGCCAGGCAATCGGCTGGGTGGTGGTGGGCGGCATGACCCTGGGAACGCTGCTGACGTTGTTCGTGATCCCCGTCTTCTACACGCTCATCGTGCGCCGAATCCATATGATCCCCGAAGAGCGGGAGGCGCTGGCGGCCGCCGGCGGTGCCGGCCCATTGACGGTTCCCCACGACAAGCAGCGCTGAGCGAATCCGCTACGGCACTCGCAAAGGAAGCGGCAAGTGTTCACGCACTTGCCGCTTTTTTGTCGCTATAGTCGTTAGAGACAAGGATGAAGGATGATCCCCTCCGGGGACAAGTGAGGCGGAAGGACGACCGAAGTTCGTGACCCTTGCTTAAACTCGTGCATGGAAACGAAAGGCAGACTGTTGACTGAGTAAGCCGTTATTTCCTTTTCCTGTTTTGGGTTTCTTCGCGTCTTCGCGTCTTTGCACCTTTGCGACAAGTTTTTCGTTTTTGAGGAGGAACTAGAGGACCATGAACCGCAATCTCAATATTGGCGTCGCGCAGAAGATCGGCACCTATAGCGATGGTGCGGAAGTGCCCGCAAATTCCAAACTGGCATTCATATCGGGCACCCCGGGGATGTTGCCGGACGGATCCTACCCGCGGGGCATCACCGCGCAGGCCGAGCAGGCGTGGAAGAACGTGCTGGCGATCCTTGCGGAAGCAGGGATGGGCGTGAAGGACCTGGTCAAGGTCACGCACTATCTGGTGCGACAGGAAGACATCAAGGACTACGCCGTGGTGCGCGTGCGCTATCTTGGCGATGCGCGGCCGGCCTCGATGTTGCTGGTCGTCCCGGGACTGGTGAAGCCGGAAATTCTAGTCGAGATCGAGGCCTACGCGGCGAAATCAGGCTAGAGTTTCCAGGCAAGCGGCAAGCGGCAAGAGGCGAGAGGTGAGAACACAAAACACCAATCCTCTGACCTGTTACGTCCAGCCTTGCCGCCATCTTCGCTAACACAGACAAAATCGAATGCCAATGAAAGTGAAGATTCGATGACATCCCAGCCAAGCTGGCGTACCCCGGTCCTGGTACTGGTCTGCGGCGCGATCATCCTCACGCTGGGATTGGGCATCCGTGCCAGCTTCGGACTGTTCCTGCAACCGATGAGCGCGGATCTCGGCTGGGGGCGCATCCACTTCTCTTTCGCTATGGCGCTGTCGAACCTGATCTGGGGGCTGGCGCAGCCGTTCTTTGGCGCCTGGGCCGACAAGAAGGGCGCCGGGCGCGTGGTCGCCGTTTCGGGTTTGTTGTATGCCGGAGGCCTGGCGTTGATGCCGTTTTCCACGACGCCGCTGATGCTCGATGCGAGCGCCGGACTGATGGTGGGCCTGGGGCTGAGCGGGGTGAGTTTCGGCGTTATCCTCGGCGTGGTGGGACGCGCGTTTCCGCCGGAGCGGCGCAGCCTCGCGCTCGGCATCGCGTCTTCCGGCGGGTCTTTCGGGCAGTTTCTGATGCTGCCATTCGGGCAGCTCCTGATTTCCACACTGGGCTGGCAGACTGCTTTGCTGGTATTGGCCGGGACCATCATGGCGACGGTTCCGCTGGCCGCGGCGATGATGGAGGGGCGGCGTCCGGTCGCCACCGGCACCCAGCAATCGCTGGGTCAGGCGTTGCGCGAAGCCGGTGCTCATTCCGGCTTCTGGTATCTGACTGCGGGTTTCTTCGTGTGCGGCTTTCAGGTGGCTTTCATCTCGGTGCACCTGCCGGCGTACCTGCTGGACGTCAAGATGACGCCCGCCGTGGGCGCGACTGCTTTGGCGCTGATCGGGTTGTTCAACATCGCCGGCTCGTTTTTCGCCGGTTATCTGGGCGGGCGCTTCAGCAAGAAGTGCCTGCTCTCCGGCATCTATTTTCTTCGCGCAGTGATCATTGCGCTGTTCCTGGTATTACCGGTGTCGCCGGTGACCGTCTATCTGTTCTCGGCCGGGATCGGATTCCTGTGGCTGGGCACGGTGCCGCTCACCAACGGCCTGGTCGCGCAGATCTTCGGCGTGCGCTTCGTGTCCATGCTGTTCGGCATCGTCTTCCTCAGCCATCAGATCGGCAGCTTCGTCGGCGTGTGGCTGGGCGGCTACTTGTTCGATGCGACGGGTTCCTACAATCTGGTGTGGGTCGGCAGCATCGCCTTGGGCGTGATCGCGGCGATTCTCAATCTGCCCATCGACGAGCGGCCGGTCGCGCGCGTGGAGGCGCGCCCCGCGTGATCGTTCCGGGTTGGCGCGCTGCACTCTGGTGGATCGCGCTCGCGCTGGCCTGCCTGGCTCTGGTCATGTTCGCGCTGCAGGGCTATTTGTCTCCGTCGGCGATGATCGACTTTGCCAACGTGATGCTTTGCGCGCTCGCTGCGCCGGTCGCCTGACCGCCGCGAATGGCTCGGTATCACTTCTTCACGCTCGACGTATTCACCGGCCGGCCGTTCGGCGGCAATCCTCTTGCCGTGATCCTCGATGCCGAACGGCTCAGCGGCGAGCAGATGCAGGCGATCGCGGCCGAGTTCAATCTTTCGGAAACGGTGTTCGTGCTGCCGGCCAAGGCGCACGGCGCCAAAAAGTTGCGCATCTTCACCCCGCGCGCCGAATTGCCCTTCGCCGGACATCCCACAGTCGGTACCGCATTCCTGCTGGCAAAGCTGGGGCTGGTGCTGCTCGACACTGCCGATCCGGTGATTGTGCTTGAGGAGGGGGTGGGCAACGTCGCGGTGGACGTGCAGCTCGGTCCGGATGGCCCGCGAGCGACCCGCATGTCTGTGCCGAAAATGCCCGAACTCGGCCCTGAGCCGCCGCCGGCGCAAGAACTCGCTGCCATGTTGTCGCTCTCGGTTGACGACCTGCTGCCCGGCCGTTCTCCACGCGCCTACTCCTGCGGCGTGCCCTTCCTGTTCGTGCCGGTACGCGACCGCGAGGCGATCGCGCGCGCCAAAATACGGCCCGACCTCTGGGAGAAAACCGTTTCGCGGTGGTGGGCGTCGAGCGTGTTCGTATTCACCTTCGATACGGAAATTCTGGAGGCGCAGGTACACGCCCGCATGTTCGCGCCGGCGTTCGGGATCGTCGAAGACCCTGCAACCGGCGGGGCGGCTTCCGCACTGGCCGGATACCTCTGCGAACTGGAAGGGCGCGACGGCAGCTTCCGATGGCAGATTGAACAGGGATTCGAAATGGGGCGCCCTTCGCTGATCGAGCTGGAAGCCGACAAAAGCGGCGGCAGGATCACGGCCGTTCGCGTCGGCGGCCGCTCGGTGCTGATGTCGGAAGGCTGGATCAACCTGGATTGATCGACGGAGACCATGCGGCAGCCGACTTTTGATGCGAACATCGCGCCCGCGGACGAAGGAGAATACGGCGCCGTCATCGCGCTGCTCGAAGCGGCGTCTCTTCCCACGGAGGACCTTGAGCGGAGCTCGATGGCGCATTTCCTGGTGGCCCGCCATGGTTCCGGAAAGCTGATCGGCGCGATCGGCGTCGAACGCTACGGACGCGCCGCGCTGGTGCGTTCGCTGGTTGTCGCCCCGGAGCATCGAAATCGCGAACTGGGCACGAAACTGGTGGCGGAGCTTGAAGCCCGCTGCCGCTCTTTGGCGGTTACGGACCTGTTCCTGCTCACGACCACGGCCCGGGATTTCTTCGCCAGGCAGCGCTATCAGGCGACCGGACGCGAATCCGCCCCCGTGGCGCTGCGAGCCGCCGCGGAATTTACCCCGCTCTGCCCCGACTCCGCGGTCTGCATGACCAAGTCCCTGTAGTACCGGTCTTTTTTAGCCCTCCGCAGACCCTCCCTGGGCTGTGGCAGGGCACTTAAAACCGCATTCAAGGACAAATTATTCAAAAATATTGATCAAACGAGTCTAATTGTTTCGCTAACAATTCCGGTACTTAGCCCATATATTCGGATTTATCGAGTCCTTTACCGGGAAAGTCGTACAGGCAGGAAAGGAAGAAATCGCATGATCGCACTCAGAAAAAGCAGCGAACGCGGCTACGCCGACCACGGCTGGCTGAAGAGCTTCCACACTTTCTCGTTCGCCGGTTATTACGACCCGAAGCACACGGGTTTCGGCCCGCTTCGCGTGATCAATGAAGACCGGGTCGCAGCCGGGGAAGGCTTTGGCACCCACCCGCACCGTGACATGGAAATCATCAGTTATGTGCTGGGCGGGGAACTGGAACACAAGGACAGCATGGGCACGGGTTCCGTGATCCGGCCGGGAGATGTACAGCGAATGAGTGCCGGTACCGGCGTGTTCCACAGCGAGTACAACCCGTCGCGACAGAATCCCGTTCATTTCCTGCAGATCTGGATCGAGCCGGCGGTGACGGGTCTCGAGCCGAGCTACGAGCAGAAATTTTTCGCTCCCGAGGAGAAGCGCGGCAAGCTGCGCCTGGTTGCTTCGCCCGATGGGCGCGATGGCTCGGTCTTGGTTCACCAGGATGCGAAACTCTATGCCGCGTTGCTCGATGGCGATGACAAGGTTTCGCACAAACTTGCCGAGGGCCGCAAGGCCTACGTGCATGTCGCGCGAGGTGCGGCGACGGTGAACGGCCAACCTTTGGGAGCGGGCGACGCGCTCAAGGCAAGCGGAGAATCGGAAATCGTCATCGAGAACGGTGACAAGGCCGAAGTGCTGTTGTTCGATATGGCGTGAGTGCCGAACAGGAGATTGCAATGACCACCGCTGTGAAAATGGATACACGGTTGAAGCCGCGCAGCGCGCTGCGCGTGATCGATAGCCACTACGCCGAGCCGGCGCCGGGGTTGCGTGTGTTGCGCCCGTTTCCGGGACCGGATCTGGACTACGCCAGCCCTTTCCTGATGCTCGATCACTTCGGGCCCGAACGCATCCGTCCGGGCGATGAAGGCGGGCTCAATCCGCATCCGCACCGTGGCTTCGAAACGGTGACTTTCCTGTTCCAGGGAGCGATGGAGCACCATGATTCGTCCGGCGGACACGGCCACTTGCGCGC
>JBOIFZ010000462.1:0-5046 GCA_050741735.1 Burkholderiales bacterium | reverse complement strand
GTCAAGGCCGGCGCCATCGACCTCGAGTGCGGAATCACGACCAACACACTCTCGCGCCAGAAGGACGTGGACTTCACTGTGATGACCTGGGTGGACGGCGCTAACTTCCTGGTGCGCGACAGTTCTCCCTACAGAACGTTGTCGGATCTCGCTGGCAAGAAGATCGCCGTAATGCCGAACACCACAACCGTGGGGGCGCTGAAGCAGGCCCTCGAGAAGAGCTACATCAATGCCGAGATCGTCCTGGTACATAGCCACTTGGAGGGGCTCGAGGGTCTCAAGAAGGGCACCGTCGATGCCTACGCCTCCGACCAGACGGTGCTGATCGGGCTGGCGGTAGCCGTTTCGCAGTCGATGAAGGTTCGGCTCGGCGACAAGAACCTGTCCTACGAGCCCTATGGCCTGATGCTGCGTAAGAATGACCAGGACTTCCGCCAGGCCGTGAACACCGTACTCGCGCGCCTCTACCGTTCGGGTCAGATCGTGCAGATCTACGACCGCTGGTTCGGGAAGCTCGGCAAGCCGAGCGAGTTTATCTCCATGATGTACCTGCTGAACGCGCTTCCCGAGTAGGCAGCGCGGCGCGGCATCATTGTCCGCTGGCGTGGCAATAAAAGATAGAACCTCTCCGGCTGTGGCAGGCGCGAAACACTTTGCCGCCTGATATGGGAGTTCCCGGATCATGATACAGACGACGCTGAAAAGGCCCGGCCGAGTATCGTTGCGATCGCCATTTTTCCTGCCGGCGGTCGGCGTATTCGCCTTTGTCGTCGCGTTCGCGGTGCTGCTCGCCGTGCTCAGTCCGGCGCCTCCGCGCACTGTCATGATGGCCACGGGCGCGCAGGGCAGTGCTTATGCCGAGGTCGGCGAACGCTACCGCGAGCTGCTCGCCCGTCACGGCGTCAGGCTCGAACTGGTAGCCACCAACGGCGCCGTGGACAATGTCCACCGGCTGAGCGACGCGAAGTCGGGCGTGAGCGTCGCATTTGTCCAGGGCGGAATTGCCGACGCGGCGCTGGCGCCCGAACTGGTATCGCTCGGCACCTTGTTCTACGAGCCGTTATGGATATTCATCCGCGGCGATGTGCCGCGTGTGTCTGCGGGCATGCTCAAGGGCTTGCGCGTATCGATCGGCCCGGAGGGCAGCGGGACGCACAAGTTTGCCTCGGACCTGTTCGGCTCGCTGGGTCTGGATGTGACCGGTACCGAATTTCTCGACCTGACCTCCCAGGATGCCGCAGCCGCGCTGCTTCGCGGCGAGATCGACACGGCGATGATGGTGGCTCCGTGGGAATATGCCGTGGTGCGCCGGCTTCTTGCTTCCGAGGGGATCAATGCGTTTCCCTTTCCGCGCGCGGATGCGCACGTTGCGCTGCGCCCGTACTTGAACAAACTCGTCGTGCCGCAGGGGGTCGCGGACCTGGCCAGCAACCGGCCGCCCGCCGATCTCGTGCTGGTCGCCCCCAAGTGCAGCCTGGTGGTGCGCGATGATCTGCATCCCGCGCTCCAGTACCTGCTGCTCCAGGCCGCCTCGCAACTCCACTCCAAGCCGGGGATTTTCCAGAAGGCGGGGCAGTTCCCCAGCGCCGAGCCGATCGACTTGCCGTTGAGCGAACACGCGCAGCGGTTCTACCAAACGGGCCCGCCGTTCCTTCAGCGCTACCTGCCTTTCTGGATGGCGGTCTTCGTCGCGCGCTTGCTGGTGCTGCTGATCCCCATCGTGGGCGTGGCCTATCCGATGGTGCGGCTGCTCCAGGGGATCTACGGGTGGGGCATGCGGCGTCGAATCTTCAATCTCTACGGCGAACTCAAATTCCTGGAAGCCGACCTCGAGGCGCGCTCGTCGGGGGCGCCGGTCGAAGATCTTCGGGCGTCTCTGGAAAAGCTCGAATTCAGGGCCGATCACCTGCGGGTGCCGGTTGCCTTCGCATACATGCTGTACACGCTACGGGATCATATCGGCCTGGTGCGGTCGCGCCTGGAACAGCGCTGAAGCCCTATTTCCGGCGGCCGACAACAGATAGAGGATGGTGCGGCAGTCCTTGAGCCGGAACGATCTACATCATTGCGGGCGTGACGCACGCCGAAGTGCACCTGGACCAGGCAGCGGTGAGAGGGCCCATGTCGACTTGCATGTCGCGTAGCAATGGCCATCAGAACGCCTCGCCGAATCCGGTGTAAATCGCAGTTTCGTTCTTGCCGCGGGCGACATCGACCCGAAAATTGATTGGATTCTTCTTGGTGAGCCGATAATGAATCCCAGCGCCAATGCTCGGCAGCAGATCTTCGCTGTTCAACTCGCTCACATCCGATGCGACCTCGCCGACCCCGGCAAAGGCGACCGGGCCGCGTGGCTGTTCGACGGTTGTTCGCGCTGCCACGCTTCCTGCGACAGCGCCATTCTGAATCCGACGTGTGAAGATCCCGTATCCGGCGGCGTGCCGCGGCGTGCGCTGACCCTGTAGCTTGCGCAATAGGATTCGTGGCAGAGGAACGATCCCGCCCGGATGACCCGCTTCTCCGTTGCAGGCAAGGGCTCCGCTGGATCGTAGCTGTCCTCGGGGCCTTTTGGATTGACGCTGACGCCACCCTGGCTGGCGACTTTCCCGAACCAGTCCGCGCGATAGCGATCCGCGGTCCACTGCCAGACATTGCCGGCCACGTCGTAGAGTCCATAACCGTTGGGCAGGTAGGTCTTCACCGGCGAAACGCCTTTGTAGCCGTCCGTGCCGTCGTTGCGGAACGGGAAACCGCCCTGGTAGGTATTGGCCATTGCTTTCCCGTCGGGCATGAAGTCGTTGCCCCACGCGAACATCGCACCGTCCAGTCCGCCCCGCGCCGCGAACTCCCACTCTGCCTCGGTGGGCAGCCGCTTGCCCGCCCAATTCGCATAGGCGACGGCATCGTCCCAGGCAATTTGGACCACCGGCAGGTTGTCTTTGTCTTCTATGGAACTGCCGGGACCTTCGGGGTGGCGCCAGTTCGCGCCGTTTTGCCAGCGCCACCAGTTGCTCATGTCGTTCAGCGGCACAGCCCCCCGTGGCGGCGTGAAGACGAGCGAGCCCGGCTGCAGCATCTCCGCAGGCGGTTTCGGCGTGCCGGGCGGCAACTGTTTTTTCAGCTCTTCCCAGTTCACCGGACGTTCCGCGACTGTCCTGTAGCCGGTGGCTTCGGCGAAGCGGCGGAACTGCGCGTTGATGACGACGGTCTCGTCCATCCAGAATCCGTCCACGCGCACGCGATGCGCGGGCTTTTCATTGGGCAGGCTCTTCGGATGGTCCGAGCCCATCATGAATTCGCCGCCCGGAATCCAGCGCATGCCCAGCGGCTGTGGTCCCGGAGGCGGCTTGATCGTCGCGGCGCGTTCCGCGCGCGACTTCACCAGCAGCGACGAATAAATGCGCGGCGCCGCATAGCCGATTGCAAAAGCGACAACAACGAGCGCGGCCAATGCCGGCAGCCAGCGTCGTTTTGTCCTTGCGCCGCCTTGCGGCGGCGATTCCGCAGGTGCAGAGGCGGGCGCTTGTGGTATATGGAATTTCCTGCGATGTTTCTTTCTGCTCAAATGGGTTCTCCGCGCAAAGTCTTTCCCGACGTTCCCGATTGGCCGTTACCGGATCAGCGGGAAGGCGAGATCAGGTTCAGCCATGATTCTCTTATGGGGCTTCATGGCGTGCAGTTTACGGCGTTTCCGAGGGGCCGGGGCCGTCGAAGACCCGTTTCGGAGGATCGGGCCCGTTCGATTGCAGAGCGTTCCGGCTATCGGCCGTTGTTGAACAATTCGTTCAACACTTCGAAGGCCTTTCCGAAGGTGTCATTGGCCACGGCATTGACTACGCCAGCCTCGTCATTATTGGTGACTTCGAATTCCGCGATCCAGATGCCGAAGGTCTTGTCGCCCATGGTGACCGGGTAGAGCGTGAGCTGCGCCACGTAGTCCTTCACCGGCAGCGGCGAAGTGAGGATGCAGTATCTGAAGTAGTGCTCGGTGTCCGAGAGCGCCAGCAGCCGCTCGCGGATGGTGCCGCCGCCACCGGCGATGTCGAAATTGCGCACGCAGCCGACCTGGTCGCTCGGTAGCCCCCCTTCGATGTGGCTACGGGAAAACTTCGGATGCCACTCGGGCAGGTTGTTGAAGTCTCGTACCTTGGCCCAGACTTTTTCGATCGGGGCGTCGATTACCGCGCTGGTGCAGATCCTGGTGGTCATCGTGTCCCCTTATTTCCTTGCCAGCTTGCCGTTCATCGCGGCAAAGCCGGCGACGAAGACGTTGTCGCCGATATCGCTCACCTGGACGCGCTCAGGTCCGGAAGTGACGTCGAACTCGGCCCACCACTCGGCAAAGGTCCTGTCGCCCACCGTGATCGGCGTGACGCGCATGGTCGCCACGTAGTTCGCGACCGGCATCGGCGACACCAGGATGTTGTAGGTCAGCGTGCGCCCGGAATCCGACAGCGTCAGCAGCTTCTCCCGAAGCAATCCGCCGTCTGCCTTGAGGGTGAAGCGGCGCACGCAGCCGACACGGTCTCCCGACAGACCGCCTTCGATCTCCGATTTTCCGATCGCCGGGTGCCACTTCGGCAGCCCGTTGAAGTCCCGCACCAGCGCCCAGACCTTGTCGGCCGGCGCATCGATCACCGCACTGCGATATACGTTCGCCATTTTCATCTCCCATCAAAAACAAACGCGCTCACCACGAAGGACACGAAGGAAGGCAAGAACAAAATCAATAGCACACTGGATTTAGAACCCTGGCACAGCTGGTGCTCGAGCGCCGATGCCGCCTTTAACTCTAGCCATGCTTTCCTTGTCTTTGGTTTCCTTCGTGTTCCTTCGTGTACCCCTCAAGGGGGTATTGAAATGAATCCTTCGTGGTGAAAAAGATCTTGCGGTTAGAACTTGATGCTCTTGAACTTGCGGGTCTGTTCGGTGAGCGCGACCTCCGTCGGCAGGCGTTCCATGCTGCTGGCGCCGTAAAAGCCATGGCAGTTCCTGGTGCGCTTGAGGACGTGATCAACGTCCTCTGGAGAGGCGATCGGGCCGCCG
>JBOIFZ010000461.1:0-1926 GCA_050741735.1 Burkholderiales bacterium | reverse complement strand
CAGCGTCGGGGTCATCACGCTGAACAATCCGCCGGTCAACGCACTGTCGGTGAACAAGGGCGTGGTGCAGGGCATCCTCGATGCGCTCAAGGAGGGTGACCACGATCCGCACGTGCGTGCGTTCGTGATCATCGGCGCGGGCCGCAACTTCTCCGGCGGGGCGGACATCAGCGAGTTCGGAGGCGGCTACGACCCCGGCAAGGCCAAGCTGCCCGACGTGCTCGCGTACATGGATACCGTGACCAAGCCGATCGTGGCAGCGATCCATGGCCCGACCATGGGCGGCGGGTTCGAGCTTGCGCTCGCCTGCCATTACCGTGTTGCGCTTCCCGGCGCGCAGATCGCGCTGCCCGAGGTGAAGCTCGGCATCCTGCCGGGCGCGGGCGGCACCCAACGCCTGCCGCGACTGATTGGTGCCGAGAAGGCGCTCGACCTCATGATCGCCGGCGAACCGATTTCCACCGAGAAGGCCAGGGAACTGGGCGTAGTGGACGAGGTCGTCTCGGGCGACCTGCGCGCCGCGGCGCTTACATTCACCAACCGCCTCGTCAGGGAGGGCAAAGGCGTGCGGCGCGCCAGCCAGCTCTCGGTGGCGCTGGATCGGCCGGCTGCGGAGTTCTTCGAGCAGGCGCGCAAGCGCGTCGCCAAGGACTGGCGCGGTTATCCCGCCCCGCTGGCAATCGTTGCCTGCGTCGAAGCCGCCGTCAACCAGCCTTTTGCCAAGGGAATTGCATTCGAACGCCAGCAATTCGAGAAACTGGTCAAGACCGACGAGTCGCGCGCGCTGCGACACCTGTTCTTTGCCGAGCGCCAGGTAGCCAAGATTCCCGATGTGCCCGAGGACACGCCGGCGCGCGAGGCCAAGTCCGCGGCGCTGATCGGTGCCGGCACGATGGGCGGCGGCATCGCGATGAACTTCGCCAATGCCGGCATTCCGGTGAAGGTGCTGGAGGTGAACCAGGAGGCGTTGGACAAGGGCCTGGCCATCGTGCGCAAGAATTACGCCGCTACCGTGTCCAAGGGCCGGTTGAGCCAGGAAGCCATGGACAAGCGCATGGGCCTGTTCAAGGGTGTGACCCGCTATGAAGACATCAAGGATGCCGACATCGTGATCGAAGCCGTGTTCGAGGATATGGCGGTCAAGAAGCAGGTGTTCGAGAAGCTGGACAAGGCCGCCAAGCCGGGTGCCATTCTCGCCACCAATACATCGACGCTGGACGTCAACGAGATCGCTGCCGTGACGTCGCGGCCGCAGGATGTGCTGGGACTGCATTTCTTCAGTCCGGCCAACGTGATGAAGCTGCTGGAGGTGGTGCGCGCCGCGAAGACTTCGAAGCAAACGCTGGCAACGGCGATGAAGCTTTCAAAAACCATCAAAAAGGTCGGTGTGGTCGCCGGCGTCTGCGACGGCTTCATCGGCAACCGCATGCTGCACGGCTACTTCCGGGAGGCCGGGTTCCTGCTCGAGGAAGGCGCGCTCCCACAGCGGGTGGACAAGGTGATCGAGGATTTCGGCTTCGCCATGGGCCCGTTTCGCGTCGGCGACCTCGCCGGGCTCGATGTGGGCTGGTACATCCGCAAGCGCCAGGCCGCGACGCGGCCGCCGCACCTGCGCTATTCGAAGGTGGCGGACCAGATTTGCGAACTCGGGCGCTTCGGAC
The DNA here is from genome assembly GCA_050741735.1 of Burkholderiales bacterium. Lineage (GTDB taxonomy): Bacteria > Pseudomonadota > Gammaproteobacteria > Burkholderiales > JACQAP01 > JACQAP01. The sequence continues at coordinate 265 of JBOIFZ010000461.1, read as the reverse complement.
AGAAAACCGGCGCCGGCTGGTACCGCTACGAGACCGGCAATCGCACGCCGATTTCCGATCCCGCAGTCGAGGCACTGATCGTGAAGGCCTCGAAGGAGGCGGGCATCAAGCGCCGCGAGATCTCCGACCAGGAGATCCTCGAGCGCTGCATCTACGCGCTGGTCAACGAGGGCGCAAGAATCCTCGAGGAGGGCATCGCGCTGCGGGCATCCGACATCGACATCGTCTACATCTACGGTTACGGCTTCCCGCGCTATCGCGGCGG
>JBOIFZ010000460.1:0-2280 GCA_050741735.1 Burkholderiales bacterium | reverse complement strand
TGACCGCACCATACGAAGTCGACGGCCAGGTGGTCGGCACGGTGGGCGTGGTCGGCCCCACCCGCATGGCCTACGAGCGGGTGATCCCGATCGTGGACATCACCGCCAAGCTGCTTTCCAGCGCGCTGTCGCAGCACTGACCAGGGTGAGCGGTAAACAGTGAACGGTGAACGGCCGATCCTGCCACAAATGAGCGAGCCTTCGTAGTTGCTGCATTTCACCGTTCACCGTTTACCGATCACCGTTCACGCCTTTCCTGCATATGCGCTATCTAGCTGAACCCAGACACCAGCACGGCACCATCGCCAGGACCGGCATCCTGTTGATCAACCTCGGGACGCCCGCTGCACCCACCGCCAGGGCGGTGAAGCCGTACCTCAAGCAATTCCTGTCCGATCCGCGCGTGGTTGAGCTACCGCGGCTGGTCTGGTGGCCGATCCTCAACGGCATCATCCTCAATATCCGGCCGAAGCGGTCGGCCGCGAAGTACGCAAAGATCTGGACCAGGGACGGCTCACCGCTGAAGGTCCATACCGAAAAACAGGCGCTGCTGTTGAAGGGTTATCTAGGCGAGCGCGTGCAGACCCCGCACAGCGTCGCCTGGGCGATGCGCTACGGCGAACCGTCGATCGGCACTGTCCTGGGCGAACTGCGCAGCCAGGGATGCGACCGCATGCTGGTGCTGCCGCTGTACCCCCAGTACGCGGCGAGCACCACCGCCAGCGCCTTCGACGCCGTGTTCGATGCAGTCAAGAAAATGCGCAATGCGCCGGCGCTGCGGCTGGTCAAGCACTACCATGACCACCCCGGCTATATCGCCGCGCTGGCAAAAAACGTCAACGATTACTGGATGGTGAACGGCCGGCCGGACAAACTGGTGATGAGCTTTCACGGCGTGCCGCGCTTCACGCTGGATCGTGGCGACCCCTACCACTGCGAGTGCCACGTGACCGGCCGGTTGCTGGCTCAGGAACTGGGGCTCAAGCCGGAGCAATACGTGGTGACTTTCCAGTCGCGCTTCGGCCGCACCGAGTGGCTCAAGCCTTACACCATCGATACCATTGGAGCGCTGGGCAAGCGCAAGACTTTACGAGTCGACGTGGTGTGCCCGGGATTCGTATCCGATTGCCTGGAAACCCTGGAGGAGATCGGCATCGAGAACAAGGCCGCCTTCCTCAAGGCGGGGGGCAGGGAATTCCATTACATCCCGTGCCTGAACCAGCGTCACGAATGGATCCAGGCGCTATCACGCGTCGCCGCGGAAAACCTGCACGGCTGGGCATCCACCGACTGGGATCAGGCCCCGGCACTGCGCGTCGCCGCGGAGAGCCGCGCCCGCGCGATTGCGATGGGCGCGAAGAACTAGGGAAGCTCGGTTACGGCAACGTCGCGCCCTGGCTGCGGCCGTGGTCGGTTTCGCGGTCGTAGTCCTCGTCGAGTTTCTGGTACTTCTTCACGATGGCCTCCGCCGCGGAGTTCGCGCTCACGGCAAGATCCTCGCAGTTGCTGGCCGGCTTCGGGTCGAGCAACGCCACTTCGATTTCCTTGCCGGCGGCGAGTCCATGATCCTTGTGCCCGTCCTCGTGGCGCCTGAGGGCGTCGGCGAATTGCTGCCAGCGGGTCTTCAATACGGCTGCGCCCTCGGCCTCGCCGCGCCACTTGGGCAGGGTCTGGGCGATGCCGACCGCGACCGCCACCTCCTTCATGCCGCAGGTGACGCCGTGCTGTTCGTGCCTCAACTTCCACTGCACGTCCCATTTGGTCTTTCCGGCATGGCGTTTGCCGTCCGCGCCGGGCGGACCGTTCTGATCGATCTGTGCCGCCAGAACGGTCGCCGACGCGCCGTCGACGTAGTAGTAGCTGGTGTACATCCGCACCAACGGTTCCGCCGCAACCGGCGGCGCCGCAATCGACCACATGGCGCCACACGCGATCGCCACAATCTTGTGCATTCAGGTGACTCCCTGTTGATATTCCGCGGCCGCCCGCGGCCGCCGGTAGAAACGGCCGGTAGTATAGTCGTTACGCTTTCCTGCGTTCGCGCCGGAGATCCAACGGTAAGCACTTACTCTTGAGATAAACTACTGAATTAAGGCGGCGTGCGGACCGGGCTCAGCACCGGGCAAGGGTTGAAATAGCAGTGTGGGACCCCTATATCCATAAGAGTTTGCATTCAGGAGGAGTTGATGCGGGACCAGGAAAACGTGGCTGCCGTGCCGCAGAACGACAATAGCGCGGCCTCGCCGACGGCAGAGGACTCGGTAACGGACGCCCGGGCAG
>JBOIFZ010000459.1:0-2266 GCA_050741735.1 Burkholderiales bacterium | reverse complement strand
GCGGGACGCAGAAGATCGCTGAAGCATCCGCGTGTCTTCCTCCCGGTTAGCCGGGTCGGACCCGCGCAATGCGCGCACTAGTGCGGGCGTGTGTGCTGCCCGATTGGCACGCCGATGCAGGGCCGATTTCGCTGTGCTGCGCCGGCCAGAAACTGCTGCCGGCCAAGACACGGGCATTCGTGGATTTCGTTGTCGAGCACTTCCGCAGTCAGAATCTCGCTGCACAGTTCGCCGCAACTTGACACTCTCACCACGGAGGCCACGGAGGGCGCGGAGGAAATTCAGGGATTGATCGAACGACTACGGCGACGAAGGCAAGAAACAAGACGTTCCCCCTTCAGTTTTTGCGTCCTGTACCAGCAGGTGCGGGACTCCCTTCCGGCGGAGCCCCGCAGTCTACGAGACGAGACGCCTCCGCACTATTAGGGCTGCGTGCAGCGCTCAGTGGAACGGGAGTCAACCCCCTTGACATTGATCGAGGCTGGGCAGAGGTGAACTCAGTTGCGGCAAGAGGCTCAAAGAACAGCGGACGCCGATGGCGCCCGTTTGGTTCCGTCGTTACGCAACTGCAGGGCTGACCCGTTGGTCTCCGTGGGTCGAAGAAAACGTGGTCTGGCCCCGATTTCCCGATTATTCCGATTATTCCCGCGTCTCGCACCGCCCGGCAGTTTGACCTTCCAGCCTGACGCGGCGCCGTCTAAACTTGCCGGGGAAATGAGGATTTGAGCGTGATCTATCGAACCAAAGTGTTCGTCCGTTCGCTGGGCCTCGCGCTTGGACTGCTACTCGTTGCCGACTTGTCGTGGGCCGCAGACCCGTATCCCACCCGCCCGATCCGCTGGGTCGTACCGTGGCCGGCCGGTGGCGTGGCCGACACGCAGGCGCGCATCATCGCCGACCAGCTCGGTAAAGCGCTCGGGCAGCAAGTCATGATCGACAACCGTACCGGGGCCAGCGGCGTGCTGGGCGCCTATGCCGTTGCCAAGTCCAAACCGGACGGTTATACCTTGCTTTACGTATCGCCCAACGAGCAGGCCATTGCGCAAGCCATTGGCATGGAGGTCGGCTACGACGCCGCGAAAGACTTCACGCCGATCACGCAGTTCCTGCGCCGTCCCGCCGTGCTGGTGGTGAATGCCTCGCTCAACGTGCGTACTGTTGCCGAGCTGGTGGCGCTGGTCAAAGCCAAGCGCGGCACGATGAGCTATGGAACCCCGAGCGTGGCGCACTTCAATCACTTCGTGACCGAGGTGTTCAATCGCCGGGTCGGCATCAAGGTCCCAGCCGTGCCATACAAAGGCGAAGCACCCATGATCACCGATCTCATCGGCGGGCAGGTGGACTATGGTTTCGGCTTTGCGACGACCGTCGACCCTGTCGTCAAGGCCGGGCGTTTGCATGCGCTGGCCACTACAGGCGCATCGCGCTCCCCGCAATTGCCCGATGTGCCCACGTTCACCGAACTCGGCATGCCCGAAGTTGAAATGACCATTTGGACCGGGATGGCGGGCCCCGCTGGTTTGCCGCCCAAGATCGTCGAGCGGTTGCAGCTCGAACTGAGCAAAATCCTGCGCAATCCGGCCACCCGTTCACGCCGCGAGTTCGCCGATTCCGAAATCATCGCCAGCAAGCCGGAAGAGTTCCGGGCGTTTCTTGCCGCCGAGCGCGTGCGCTGGGTGAAGCTGGTCAAGGAAACGGGTATCAAGATTCAATGATGGCGAGCGCTGTATGCCGAGGCAGCAGACTTCGGCTCCCCCAATCCACCACAGGAGGTCACATGAAGGTTCTAGCGATTGTAGCGACTGCGTTGTTGGTCTCGGCAGGCCTGACATCCCCCGCGATTGCACAGCAGGGCGGCGACGACATGACGTTCTTCCTGACGAGCATAGGGAAGGGCAACGGCGCCGACCTCGGCGGCCTGGAAGGCGCGGATGCGCACTGCAATGCGCTCGCCAACGCGGCCGGCTCGAAGCGGACGAGCTGGAAGGCGTACCTGAGCACCACTCTGCCGGGCGGTGAAGCGGGCGTGAACGCGCGCGATCGGATTGGCGAGGGTCCGTGGCGCAACGCCACGGGCGGGGTCGTGGCCAAGAACGTCGAGGACCTGCATTCCGCGAAGAACAACATCAACAAACAGATGGCGCTGACCGAGAAGGGCGAAATGGTGAAGGGCCGCGGGGACACGCCGAACGAGCACGACATCCTCACGGGCTCGGACCCGGCCGGCATGTATTCGACGGCGGGCGGCGATACCACCTGCGGCAAC
>JBOIFZ010000458.1:0-14357 GCA_050741735.1 Burkholderiales bacterium | reverse complement strand
TCACCCAGGGCATCACCGGCAAGACCGGACAATTTCACACCCGCGCGTGCCGCGATTACGCCAATGGAAAGCACTGCTTTGTGGCCGGGGTCAACCCGAACAAGGCCGGACAGGATTTCGAAGGCGTTCCGATCTTCGCCTCGGTACGCGAGGCGAAACGGCAGACCGGGGCCAACGCATCGGTCATTTACGTGCCGCCGCCGGGCGCGGCGGCGGCGATCTGGGAAGCGGTCGAGGCTGATCTCGACCTGGTGATCTGCATCACCGAGGGCATCCCGGTGCGCGACATGATCGAAGTGCGCGATCGCATGCGCAAGCAGAAACGCGGGACCGTCCTGGTCGGCCCGAATTGCCCGGGAGTGATCACGCCGGAGGAAATCAAGATCGGAATCATGCCCGGACACATTCATCGCAAGGGACCGGTGGGCGTGGTATCTCGTTCCGGCACGCTCACCTATGAAGCGGTGGGGCAGCTCACGGAACTTGGACTGGGCCAGTCTTCCGCGGTGGGCATTGGCGGCGACCCGGTCAACGGACTCAAACATCTCGATGTGCTCAAACTCTTCAACGACGATCCTGCCACCGAAGCGGTGGTGATGATCGGCGAAATCGGCGGCACCGACGAGGAAACCGCGGCGCTGTGGGCCAGGGACAACATGAAAAAACCCATCGTCGGCTTCATAGCCGGCGTCACCGCTCCTGCCGGCAAGCGCATGGGCCATGCCGGGGCGATCATTTCCAGCGGCAAGGGCACCGCGGCTGAGAAACTCGCGGTCATGGAAGAGTGCGGCATCAGGGTGACCCGCAATCCCGCCGAGTTGGGCAAGCTGCTCAAGTCGGTACTGGGCTGAGCGCCTGATTTTTCCGCAACGATTTCACTCGATACCTTCATGGATCTGAGCAGTCCGCAGTTCTGGATCGCCGTTCTGCAGATCATCCTGATCGACATCGTGCTATCCGGCGACAACGCGGTGGTGATCGCGCTGGCCTGCCGTAATCTTCCGCCGCGCCAGCGCAGGCTCGGCATCTTCTGGGGCGTGAGCGGCGCCATCATCCTGCGGGTGACGCTTACTTTCTTTGCGGTGAGCCTGCTGGCCATTCCCTATCTCAAGATTGTCGGCGCGGCACTGCTGGTCTGGATCGGCGTCAAGCTGATCCAGCTTCAGGACGACGGCGACGGCACGAGATCAGGGCTGCCGGAAACCTGCTCGGAGCAATTCGTACCATCATCATTGCCGACTTTGTGATGAGCCTGGACAATGTGATCGCGGTGGCGGCCGCGGCGCGCGACAGTCTGTTTCTGCTGTTTTTTGGCCTGGCGTTGAGCATTCCGCTGATGGTATGGGCGAGCCAGTGGATCCTGCGCCTGATGGATCGTTTCCCGTCGATCATCGTACTGGGTGGCGCCTTGCTGGGATGGGTGGGGCTGTCGATGGCGGTGCACGACACGGTCGTGAAGGACTGGGTGGTGGCACAGGCCGCGTGGTTGAATTGGGTGGCGCCGGCTGCAGGCGCGGGTCTGGTGGTGGCGGTCGGCAAGTTGTTGTCGCTGCGGGCGGTAACCGGCCGCGCCCGGCCCGAGGGCGTGTTGGACCTCGCCGAACGGGACCGCCCGGCGCCGCCGCAATCCTGAACGAGGGAGGGGTGATGAAGATTTTGCTGCCGGTGGACGGCTCGGAAAACTCATTGCGTGCGGTGCGGCACGTCATCGCGATGAAAGAGCAATACCGCGACCCGATCGAGGTGCACCTGCTCAACGTGCAGCTTCCAGTCGCTTCCGGCGCGGTGAAGATGTTCATCAGCCGGCAGCAACTGAACGACTTCTACCGCGACGAAGGCGTGGTGGCGCTGAAGGATGCCCGCGCGCTGCTGGATCAGGCCGGCGTTTCCTACCAGCACCACATCGGGGTAGGCGACCTGGCGGGCACCGTCGTGTCTTACGCCAAAGAGAAGCAGTGCCGGCAGATCGTGATCGGCACACGCGGGCGCGGCAGTTTCGCCGGCGCGCTGCTCGGCTCGGTGGCCGTCAAAGTTATCCATCTCGCCGACATGCCGGTATTGCTGATCAAGTGAGGGGCTTGCGCGCGGCCTCCTGCCGCGCGGCGATCTGCTTTCCCAGGCATTCCCGGCAGTAGCAGCCGGCTGCGGCATCGGTCAGCGGCATCAGCGCCCGGAACTCGGTCGCGCACCAGCACGGCGTGTCATTCTCGATCCCGCAATGAAACGCCCGGCCGCAGTCCGGGCAGCGTCGGTTGTCCACGGGATCTTTCGTCAGCGCCATGCCGAAACGAACGTGCTCCACAGCGTTAGCACGCCGACCAGGATGAACAGCGCGGCGGCAAGCATGCGCACTGCTCTTATGGAGATCTGTTGCGCGAGCCGGTCGCCGATCCACACCGCCGGAACATTGGCGATCATCATTCCCGGCGTCGTTCTGACGATGACCTGCGCCAGCGCATCGAAGCGCGCCGTCAGCGCCACGGTGGCAGGCTGGGTCTTGTCTCCCATCTCTGCGGGGGTACTGACCTGAGTGTTCTTCGCATCCCTGAAGGGCACCCGTCGAGCGCACCCCTCAAGGGGGTATAGAAGGGAAGGTATAGAAAGTAAGGTACTGAACTGAGTGACTTCGTGGTGAGTATCCCGATCTTGTTTTTCTAGTGTTCTCTGTGATCTCCGTGGTTCGGGGTTCAAGCTTTTTTCTCAGTCAAACTGCTAACTTCTGGCCGAGAGCCGGCTGTTCGCCCAGGTCAGCCGGTCGATGAGGATGCGCAGAAACGCCTGATTGAACTGCTTCTGGCAGGCGTCGGTGGCTTTCTGCAATGCCGCGGCCTTGATTTCGATGAGCGCGAGAGGCGTGGTGGAGGAGATGGTGGTGATCCGCCGCGCGCGGGTTTTTTCGAAGTAGAGGATTTCGCCGAAGCAATCGCCGGCGCGCAGCGTGTCGAGCAGGTTCCCTGCCTTGGCTACCTGCGCCTCGCCGGAGGCGACAATGTAAAAACTCTCACCGATATCGCCCTCGCGGATCACCATCTTGCCGGGCTGGATGCGGCGGAAGGACGCAATGCGCACCGTCTCCCAGATCTCCACGTCGCGAAAATCGTGGAAGAAGGGCAGCGCCTTGATGGCGTTGAACTTCTCGGTGTCGGAAATCGACTCCGGCGGCAATTCCAGGTGACGGTAAGTCTGAGTAAGGTCGCGGCTGAAGTCTCCCCAGGTCTGGTAACGGTTTCTTACTTCCTTGGTGAGCGCGCGCATCACCACGCGGTCGAGGTCGGGCGAGATATCTGTGCGATGCGTGGAAGGCGGAAGCGGCTCGATGTTGATGATCTGGTAGAGCAGGCTGGCCTTGGTGGCGGCGACGAATGGCAGCTTGCCGGTCAGCAACTGGTACATCACCACGCCCAGCGAGTAGATGTCGGTCTGGTGCGACAGCTCCTTGTCCTGCACCTGCTCGGGAGACATGTACGACGGTGAACCGACGCCCTGGAGGTGAGTGTGCTCGGCTTCCGCCTGCAGTGCCACGCCGAAGTCGCTGATCTTGATGTCGCCCTGCGCGCTGATCAGGATGTTTGCCGGCTTGATGTCGCGGTGGATCACCCCGCGCCGGTGTGCGAATTCCAGTGCCAGGCTGCATTTGAACGCAATTTCCACCACCCGCTCTACCGGCAGGAGGTTGGCTACGTTGCAGTATTGCTCCAAAGTCGGGCCATCCACGTACTCCATGACGATGTAGCTGTAGGCGTCCGCCACGTCGGCGTCGTAGATGGCCATGATGTGCGGATGGATCAGCTTGCCGACCAGCGAGGCCTCGTTGATGAAAACCTTGCGGAAGCGCCGTTGCAAATCCGTATTCACACCGGCATCGTAGCTCACCAGCTTGATCGCAACATCCCGGTTGGCAAACGGATCACGGCCCAGATAGACCCGGCTGGTCGCGCCGTGCCCGATCTCGCGGATCACCGGATATTTGCCTATCTTGGATGGAATCGCGTCGTTCATGGATTCATGGCGTCGTCGTGTCAGCGCGGCGCCGGGACCTTCATGCCGCGCTGTACCGCCGGGCGCGCCCCGATCGTGTCGAACCAGCGCTTGACGTTCGGAAAATCGGCCAGCTCGACCTTGTGCCAGTCATGACGGGCGACCCACGGAAAGGTGGCGATGTCCGCCACGGAATATTCCGCTGCGAGCCAGTCGCGGTCGGCCAGGCGCTGATCCAGTACCGCATACAGCCTGCGCGTTTCCTTGCTGTAGCGCGCGATCGCGTAAGGGACCGGTTCCGGCGCGGCGCGCAGGAAGTGATGGACCTGGCCGAACATCGGTCCGACCCCGCCCATCTGGAACATCAGCCACTGAATGGCGTCGAAGCGCTCGGTCGTCCGCGTGGACAGGAATCGGCCGGTCCTTTCGGCCAGATACAGCAGGATCGCGCCGGATTCGAACAGCGCATAAGGCTTGCCTTCCGGCCCGTCGTTGTCGACGATCGCAGGAATCTTGCCGCTCGGACTGACGGCGACGAATTCCGGCTTGAACTGATCGCCTTTGCCGATATCGATCGCGTGTACGGCGTAGGGCAATCCCAGTTCTTCGAGCATCACGGAAATCTTACGGCCGTTTGGCGTGCTCCAAGTGTACAGATCGATCAACGCGCTCTCCTGATGATTGCCGGGGAAGTGTGCCGAATTCTAAAGGAAAGCAGGAGTCGCGCCCGTATAATGCGAAAAATAGAAATGCTTACCACGAAGGCACGATGAACGCGAAGGGTCACGAAGAAAGTCCGTCAAGAAGACTTATGGAAAAGGTTGGTTGGCGGCTCAGCCATATGCCGGAGACTTGGCGGACCAATCCTGAAGGACCCGGGAAAATCTGAAGTTGAGTTTTTTTTTCGCCCTTCTTTCTGTTCCTTCGTGTACCCCTCAAGGGGGTATTGAAATGAATTCTTCGTGCCTTCGTGGTGCGTTTTTTGGTCTTGAAGCCTGAAAGGAGACCGGTGTGCTGAAATGGCTGCTGACGCTGGTCATCGCGCTATTGCTGCTGGGCGTGTTGTCTCCCTGGCTGCGTAAAGTCGGTTTCGGGCGCCTGCCCGGCGATATCGACATCCAGCGTAACGGCCAGCGCTACTCGTTTCCCATCGGCTCCACGGTGATGCTGTCGCTGCTGGCGAGCCTGATCTACTGGATGCTGAGATGAAAAACGGACAGCAGAGCCTGTCCGTTTTTCGTTCCGCAACCGTGGTGCTCAGCTCTTCTTGCGCTCCTCGCAGTGCGCCTTCATGTAGTCGTGAATTTCCTTCCCGGTGACCGTGCCGCTCTTGTCGGCGTCGATGGCGTCGAAGTTCTTCGCCACCCTGGGCATGGCCTTGGCTTCCTCGCGGGTCAGGCTGCCATCGTTGTCCTTGTCGGCCGCCTTGAAGTGTGCCTCCATGCGGGAGCCGTGTTCTTGCGCGGACACGGGAACAATGGGGATGGAAAGCGTGCCTGCACCTGCGTGCGCGGTTGCCAGCCTGGATACGGTCATGTGAGCCTGCGGTGGGGTTGATGACTCCTCAACAACGGCTCGCACCGGTTCAGCGTTGACGCGCAGCCGCCAGCGCTTCGGTGACGGCCTTCAGGCGGGCGGCCTCGATTGCGCCGGGAATCCGGCCCGGAGCTCCAACTTCAAGCGCAATTGCGCCGGCGTCCACCGCGCGGGCGGCAGCGGCGGCGTATCGCAAAATATCCGCGGGCGGATACGCGCGTTGCTCATAGCCGGTTCGGCCATGAAAGTCGCAGGCGCAGGCGTCGACGAACTCCTCGAATCGCTCCGGTTTGCGAAATACGTCGGTTGCGACAAGCAACTTCAGTATCGTGCCCGGGCGCAACTCTTCGGCGCGGTGCACGTCGCCGTGGTAGCGCGCCACCAGCACTGCCAGGTCGCGGCAATCGTTTGGCGCGCGCAGCCGCCGGCACAACTTTTCGACCAGCTCGACGCTCTGGTGTTCGTGGCCAAGGTGCTTCGGCCACAGCGCCTTCGGAGTCACGCCCTTGCCCAGATCGTGGGTGAGCGCGGCAAAGCGCACCGGCAGCGGGAAGTTCCGGGCGGCAGCGTAATCCACCACCAGCATGATGTGCACCCCGGTGTCCACTTCCGGGTGATGTTCCTGCGGTTGCGGCACGCCGTACAGCGCATCGATTTCGGGAAGGACTCGCGCCAGCGCCCCGCACTCGCGTAGGGTCAGGAACATGCGCGAGGGCGTGGCTTCCATCAGTCCGCGGGAGATTTCCTGCCAGGCGCGTTCCGCAACCAAATGGTCCACCTCGCCGGTGCGGACTATCTCCCGCATCAATTCCAGCGTCTCCGGCGCAACGGCGAATCCGAAGCGGGCGGCAAAACGCGCCACGCGCAGCACCCGTACCGGGTCCTCGACGAAGGCCGGGCTGACGTGGCGCAATATCCCGGCCTTGAGGTCGGCCACGCCGTGAAAGGGATCGATGATGTTGCCTTGCTGGTCGCGGGCGATCGCGTTGATGGTGAGGTCGCGGCGCGCCAGGTCTTGCTCCAGCGTCACCTCCGGTGCAGCGCATACATCGAAGCCCTTGTAGCCGCGCGCGGTCTTCCTTTCGGTTCGCGCCAGCGCGTACTCTTGGTGGGTCTGCGGATGCAGGAAAACCGGGAAATCCTTGCCCACTGGCCGGTAGCCCAGCCGCTCCATCTGTTCGGGGGTTGCGCCGACCACGACGTAGTCCTGGTCCGCCACCTCGCGCCCGAGCAGACTGTCCCTCACCGCACCGCCGACGGCGTAGATCTTCATGGTTCGTATTCGGAGATGACCTCGGTCTCGGCGTTCGCCCCGGTGATCCACTCCTGCATTGCCGCAAGCGCGTATACGAACTCGGCATACTCGCGCGCGCCGCCTTCCAGTTCCACTTCGTAAGTGTGAAAGCGCGACACCACCGGGGCATACATGGCGTCGGCCACGGAAAACTCGCCGTAGAGAAACGGCCCGTCGGCGCCGAAACGTGCGCGACAGTCGTTCCACATCGCCTGGATGCGTGAAATCTCGGCCAGCACCTCAGGGGTTCTGCCGCGCCCCGGCATCCGGCGGCGCACGTTCATCGCCATCTGGCCGCGCAGGTTGACGAATCCGGAATGCATTTCGGCGCTGACCGCGCGCGCGTTGGCCCGTGCCCGGGTGTCGGCCGGCCAGAGCCGCTTCTCCGGATGCTTTTCGGCGAGATATTCGCAGATCGCCAGCGAGTCCCAGACCGTCAGGCTGCCGTCGACCAGCACGGGTACGCGGCCGGCGGGCGAGTAACGCAGGATCGTCTTCTTGCTGTCCTGGCGATAGAGCGGAATACGAACTTCGACGAAGGCGATTCCGGCGTGCATCATCAGCAGCCACGGACGCAGCGACCAGGAGGAATAGGCCTTGTTGCCGATTACCAGGGTGGGGTTGGACATCGAACAGCTCCTACCAGACGCACCGGGCGGGAACACGCGTCTTGAAAATCAACGGCGGGCGCGGAAACGGAACCACCGGTACCGCGCCTTCGGGGTATTTTCGGCGAGATAAAGCGGCACCACTGCCTCGAGCGGCGTTGGCTCGAAGCCGAACACGCCGGGAAACGGGCAGGCACAGACGCTGTCCACTTTCATCGAGTAATAGTTGTCCCGCGTCATCAGTTTCACCGGCAGCCACTCCATCATCCAGGCCTGCAGGTAGGAAAGCGGGTCGTTAAGCGGGATGATCGGCCGCACCAGTCCGAGCACGAGGCAGACGTACTCGACCAGCTCCTGCAAGGTGTAGATCCCGGGGCCGCAAAGATCATAACTTTGGTCGGCGCTGCGCGCTTCCCCGAGGCTCAGCACCACGGCACGCGCCACGTCCTCGACGAACACGGGCTGGAAGCGCGCCTGCGGGCTTGCCAGCACTATCACCGGCAGACTGCCCACCAGGCGTGCGAACAGATTGAGAAATCTGTCTTCGCGCCCGAAGATCACCGAGGGGCGGAAGATCGTGGTGCGGACGCCGGCCGCCTGCGCCACGCGGATTTGCTGTTCACCACCGGCCTTCGAGCGCAGGTACTCGCTGGGGGCATCGTGCGCCGCCCCGAGCGCGGAAACGTGCAGCAGCCGATGTACGCCCTGTTCACGGCAGGCGTCCACCAGTCTGCGCGGAAGCTCGGTGTGGATGCGGGCGAAGTCGCCTTTGCGCCTCTGGTGCAGGATGCCGGCCAGGCTCACCACCGCATCGGCTCCGGCGACCAGGCGCGAAAGCGTGGCCGGATCGTGAACGTCGGCGTTCACCACATCTACCGTCGGCAGTACGATCAGCGCCTTGACTCGCTCGCGATGACGGGTCGGCACCCGTACCCGGATTCCCTGCGCCGCCAGCAGATGAACGATATGGCTGCCTAAAAATCCTGAACCGCCGATCACGCAAACCGAACTGATTTTCATGTCGTCGACGCGACGGAATTGCGCGGCGAGAGCCCGTGGGGAAGCAATTATAAGTCGGCGATTGCCGCTTACGGTCAGTTGTTCTGCAGCGTCCTGGCGGGAACGGTGCCGAGCCGCTCGCGCAGACTGGGTCCCGCCTGGCGCAGCAGCCGCGCATAGCACAGCGTATTGTTCATGACCCGCTTGACGTACTCGCGCGTTTCGGCGAACGGAATCGTCTCGATATAGACCGCGCCCTCGAGAGGGCGGTCGGCTATCCACTCGCGCGCGCGACGCGGGCCGGCGTTGTAGCCAGCCGAGGCGAGCACAATTTGGTTATCCAGCGAGTCCATCATCTGGCGCAGGTAGTAGGTACCCAGCACGATGTTGGAGTCCGCCGTTGCGGTGAGCGTGGCGTGATGGCCGCTCAAGCCCAGGCGTTTCGCCACCCAGCGTGCCGTGGACGGCATCAACTGCATCAATCCGCTGGCGCCGGCGGTGGATCGGGCGGTGTGCGCGAAGCGGCTCTCCTGGCGAACCAGGCCGTAGATCCAGGCTTCGTCGAGGTCGAGCTGGCTGGCGTAATCCTGCACCACCTCGCGATACGGGGTGGGGTAGCGCAACCCGAAGTTGTGCAGCAACATGGTGCGCTCTGCGGTGTCGATGGCGCGCTCGTACCATTGGTTGCGTGACGCCAGTTCGGCGGCGGCCAGCAACTGCTTGTCTTCATAGTCCTTAATGGCCCACTGCCATTCCAGCGCGCCTTCGTAACGCAGACCGATGCCGTACAGCGTCAGCGCGCGTACGATGCCCGGGTCTTTGGCGATTGCCTCGATTTCGTCGTCGTCGGGCCGGTAGGTCTGCGGCAACGTGCTGATCGAGGTGCCGAGTTCCTCTGCCGCGAGTTGGCCGTAGAAGTTGAATTGGTTGGAAAGTGGTGCCAGCAGCGCGTTGGCTTCCGACTGGCGGCCCAGCGCCGATAACGCACGCGCTTTCCAGTAGCGCCACTGCGGCCATTTGTACTCCGCCGGCGACATTGCCTCGATGGCGGCGAGCACCTCGTTCCAGTTGCCGGCGCGCAGCGCAGCGCGGGCACGCCAGGTGAGCTGGCGATCGTTGATGCCGTTGCCCGCGTTCCTGAACCAGGTAAGCGCATCCGGATGAAGGTTGCGCGCGGCGCCCGAGGCGATTTGCGCCCACGCGTACTCGCGCTCGGCGTCCGGCAATTCCTTGGCGATTCTGTGCAGCCGGTCTGCGGCGGTCTGCGGCCAGCCCTCCGCGGTCTTGTACAGCGCGTAGATCGCCAGTTCGCGCTGGGCGCGGGTCTTCAACGGCAACGGGGAGCGGTCCAGATAGAGTTGTGGCCGGCGCGATATCGAATCCAGCGTTTTTGGATCCGGGCGTTGCGCCGCCGGCAGATAACCGAGCAACATCCTGGCGCCGCTCAAATTGCCGATTTCCAGCGCAAGTCGGATCCGGGTCCAGCTGTCCTCGGCGGTGAGTATGTCGTTCTTGAACATCAACTCGAACAAGGGCAGGCAGCTCTCCGCGAGGACCTGCGCGGTGAACCACAGCGGCCGTGCCTGCGTCAGAATCCCCGACTCGCCCCGCGCCAGGCGCGCCTGATAGGCAAAGCAGACGAGCTCGGGGTCTTCGGTGGTGAGCTGCGGGTATTCGCGCAGGAAACCCGGCCAGTCGCGATCTTTCGCCAGTTGCCGCAGCCAGTCCGCGCGCAACCGGTCGGCGACCAGGCTGTTGTTGTAACGTGCCAGGAAGTTCTTGATCTCGCCGGGAGACAGGTCGGCGAAGCGCGAACGCAGTTGCCAGTACCGCACATCCGGGGCGAGCGGATAGTCATCGTCGAGCTGCTTGGCAAGCCGCTCCAGCCGTTCGATGTCGCCGCGCTGGAACGCCTCGCGCGCGTCGAGGAAAACTTCGTCGTCTGGCGCGGCCAAGGCCGCGCAGGAGGCGAACAGCAGTACGGCAAGGCTTCTTTTCACGGTGTCAATCTATGCGCAGCAAGGATGAGTCGGTCAACTCGCGATTATAAAATGGCGCCCGGAGAAGTAGAGCACGATTCAGGCCAGAAAAAGCGAATAGGCAGGGTTCCGGGTCTCGTCCCAGTGCGCGTAGCCGAGTTGCGAGAGAAACCTGCGGAACGCCGCCTGATCGCGCGGCGGCACCTGCATTCCCACCAGCACGCGCCCGTAGTCGGCGCCGTGGTTGCGGTAGTGGAACAGGCTGATGTTCCAGTCGTGACTCATGCTGTCGAGGAAATTCATCAGCGCTCCCGGGCGCTCCGGGAACTCGAAACGGTAGAGCATCTCGTTCTCGACCGAGGGCGAGCGGCCGCCCACCAGGTGGCGCACGTGCAGCTTGGCCATTTCGTTGTCGCTGAAATCGAGCGTCGGCAGCCCTTTGCGGCGCAGCCGCGCGATGAGCTTGCGGGTCTCATCGCGGTTGCGCACCTGCACGCCGACGAACACATGGGCTTCCGCGGGGTCTGCGTAGCGATAGTTGAACTCGGTGACGTTGCGCGCCCCGAGCAGCGAGCAGAACTGCTTGAAGCTGCCGGGTCGCTCGGGGATCGTGACCGCCAGGATGGCTTCGCGTTTCTCGCCCAGTTCGGCGCGCTCGGCCACAAAGCGCAGGCGGTCGAAGTTCATGTTGGCGCCGCAGGCAACCGCGACATAGGTCTGGCCTCTTTGCTTGCGGCGCTCGGCGTAAGACTTGGCGCCGGCGATTGCAAGCGCGCCCGCCGGTTCAAGGATCGAGCGGGTGTCCTCGAAAACGTCCTTGATCGCGGCGCATACGGCATCGTTGTCCACCAGGATCATCTCGTCCACCAGCTGCCGGCAAAGGCGGAAGGTTTCGGCGCCGACCTGCTTGACTGCCACGCCGTCGGCAAAAAGCCCGACCTGCGCCAGTCGTACCCTGTAGCCGGCCGCAAGGGAGCGGGCCATTGCGTCGGCATCGACCGGCTGCACGCCGATGATCCGGATCCCCGGCCGCAGGCGCTTGACGTAAGTCGCGATCCCGGCGATCAACCCGCCGCCGCCCACCGCGACAAAAATGGCGTCGATTGGGCCGCCGTGCTGGCGCAGGATCTCCATGCCGATGGTGCCCTGCCCGGCGATCACGTCGGGGTCGTCGTAGGGATGCACGAAAGTGAGCTTCTCGCGCTTGGCAATTTTCTGCGAGTGCGCGTAGGCCTCGTCGTAAGAGTCGCCGAACAGCACCACCCGCGCGCCGCGCGCCGCCACGGCCGAAATCTTGATCTGCGGCGTGGTGGCGGGCATGACGATGGTGGCGCGGCAGCGCAGATGATTTGCCGCCAGCGCCACGCCTTGCCCGTGATTGCCCGCCGAGGCGGCGATCACGCCGCGCCTGCGCTGGGCCGCGCTCAGGTTCGCCATCTTGTTGTAGGCGCCGCGCAGCTTGAAGGAGAACACCGGCTGCATGTCCTCGCGCTTGAGCAGAAGGGTATTGCCCAGCCGACTGGACAGCGCCGGCGCCAACTCCAGCGGGGTTTCGACCGCCACGTCGTAGACGCGCGCAGTCAGGATTCTTTCCAGGTAATCGGTCTTCATCACTTCTCCCTACGTAACCTTCGAGCGTAACAGCCGGGAACGAATGGGCGCAATCGGGATGCATATTTGTGCCGATCAGGCGTTGACGCTATGCTTGCAGTCAGTTCCAGGCGCAGCAGGCCCATGACTCAGGACGAACTTAAGCAGGCGGTCGCGAAAGCGGCGATCGCTCACGTGCCGGAAGACTGCATCGTCGGCGTCGGCACTGGCTCGACCGCGAATTTCTTCATCGACGAACTGGCCAGAATCAAGGGTCGGCTGGAAGGGGCGGTGGCCAGCTCGGAGGTGACCGCTGCTCGGCTGAAGGCCGCGGGGATCCGCGTGTTCGACCTGAACTCCGTGGACGAACTGCCGGTATATGTGGACGGCGCCGACGAGGTCACGCGGCATCTGCACATGATCAAGGGCGGAGGCGGTGCGCTCACCCGGGAGAAGATCGTGGCGGCGGTGGCAGGCAAGTTCGTGTGCATTGCCGACGAAGCCAAGCTGAAGGACGTGCTGGGCGCGTTTCCGCTGCCTGTGGAAGTGATTCCCATGGCGCGTTCTTATGTCGCCCGCGAGCTGGTCAGGCTGGGCGGGCACCCGGAATTGCGTCAGGGCTTTGCCACGGACAACGGCAATATCATCCTGGACGTGCGCGGGCTGGCAATCGTCAATCCGGTGGCTTTGGAGGGCGAAATTAACCAGATCGTCGGGGTGGTGGCGAACGGCCTGTTTGCGCGCCGCGGCGCCGATGTGCTGCTGCTTGGCACCCGGGACGGGGTGAAGACGCTGACCCGGTGAAACTTTTTTGTAACGTAACGGACGTACACTGCGGCATTTGCCGGCGCGGTACGGAAGGGAGTTCGAGGTGATGACCAATTCTGAACACACATCCAAGCAGTTCGATGCCGAACTGGAGGCAGTGCGCGCCCGCGTGCTGCACATGGGCGGGCTCGTGGAAGAGCAGATCAAGCTGGCGCTGGACGCACTGATCTCGGGAGACATGGAGCTCTGCACCAAGGTCGAGAACAACGACCACCTGGTCAACGGCCTCGAAGTCGGCATCGACGAGGACTGCAGCACCATCATTGCCCGCCGCCAGCCGGCCGCCGGCGATCTGCGCATGCTGATGACGGTGGTGAAGACCATTACCGACCTGGAGCGCATCGGCGACGAAGCGGCGAAGATCGCGCGCATGGCCAAGCTGATCTATTCGGCCGACCGGCTGCAGCAGCCGCGCACCGCGGAAATCCGCCGCATGTCGCAGATCGCGCTGGAAATGCTGCGCAAGTCGCTGGACGCTTTCGCCCGGCTGGATCTGGCCGCCTCCGCCGAAGTGGTGCGCCGCGACCAGCATGTGGACGAGGAATTCCGCGGCGTGCTGCGCCAGCTCATCACCTTCATGATGGAAGATCCACGTACCATCTCGGTTTCCATCGAAATCCTTTTCATCGCCAAGGCGATCGAGCGCATCGGCGACCACGCCAAAAACATCTCCGAGTACGTGATCTACATGGTCAAGGGCAAGGACGTGCGCCACGTCACGCTCGAGGAAATCGAGCGCGAGGTCATGGGCTGAGCGGCCCGGCCATTTGCGGTAAGGGCTTCAAGATCTGCAAGGGTTTTGAGGCAAAATGGCTGTGATGGAAACGCCCCCGACCATTGCCGCGGTTGACTTGGGATCCAACTCGTTTCGGCTCCAGGTCGGACGCGTCGTCGATGACCAGATTTATCCCCTCGATTCGTTGCGTGAGCCGGTGCGGCTCGCTGCCGGCCTGACCGCCGACAAGCACCTCGATGACGCGGCGCAGGCGCGCGCGATCGAATGCCTGAAGCGTTTCGGCGAGCGCTTGCGCGGATTGCCGCCAGGCGCGGTGCGCGCGGTCGGCACCAACACCCTGCGGGTCGCAAAGAACGCCCACGAGTTCATGCGGCGGTTCGAAGCTGCCCTCGGTTTCCCGATCGAAGTCGTGGCGGGACGCGAAGAAGCGCGGCTGATTTACCTGGGAGTCGCCCACAGCCTGCCGGCGACGCCGGAGAAGCGGCTGGTGGTGGACATCGGCGGTGGTTCCACCGAATTCATCATCGGCGCCGGCAACCAGCCGCACAAACTTGAGAGCCTGTACATGGGCTGCGTCAGCTACAGCCTCAGCTACTTTCCCGACGGAAGGATCAGCAAGTCCAACATGAAACAGGCGGAGCTGGCCGCCCGAATCGAAGTGGAAACGATCAGGAAGCAGTTCTCGCGCAAGCATTGGCAGCAGGCGGTTGGCTCTTCCGGCACCGCGCGCGCGATCGGCGACATTCTCGAAGCCAACGGCTGGAGCGCATCGGGGGTCACCATTGACGGCATGGAGCGTCTGCGCGGCG
>JBOIFZ010000457.1:0-2055 GCA_050741735.1 Burkholderiales bacterium | reverse complement strand
TCCAGTGGGCGTATATGTCGCAGGACTGGGATTGGCCGGCCGCGGAGGCCGAAGGGCGGCAGGCTCTTGCCATTGATCCAACGAATCCGGTTGCGCTGCTGGCTGCCGGACGGCTCTCCGCGACGCTAGCCCGCATATCTCACCGCCCGACAGTTTTTGATCAGGACAGTGGGGTTGGGAAGCGATTGGCGGTGCGTGTAGGCGCGGTCGATCGGGGTGGGGCTGGAGCATTTTTCAACGACAGGTATCCGCCGCGCTGCTCGAGGGCGGTACGGCGATTGAGGATGGAGGTGTTCTGGTTCGTGGGTGCGGCTTAGCGTGCCGCGGCGCCCAAGGCATGGTAGGCGGCGATGAACTCGCGCTGATTCGGGCAGGCCTCACTCATGGCCAGCTTGACGCGCCGCACGCTCACCGTCACGACCGCGCCGATCTTCAGCAATCGCAGCCGGATGGTGTTGGCGCAGGCGCGGGCCAGGGCGGTACCGGCCAGTCCGACACGGCGCAGTGCGTGCATCAGCACGTAGGCGGCGGAAGCCAGCCACAGGCGTAGCTGATTGGCGCGGAACGTGGCACTGGAGAGCCGGTCGGCAAACAGGTCGAGCTGCGCCTCCTTGATGCGGTTTTCCATCTCCCCGCGCGCGCAGTAAAACTCCTCGTACAGCGCGCGCGCCGCCCAAGCCTGCATCGGCAGGGACGTCACGATGAAGCGCGGGTTGGCTTTATCCCCGGTCTGCTCGGCTTTGGCGACCACCCGGCGTGGCCGAGTCCAGCTGTTGCGCGTTCGGTAAACCAGTTCCTGGAAGCGCCGGGCCGGGCGCTGCGTCGCGCGCGACTCGGCCGCAGCCGCCTGCAGCTCGGCGCCGATGGCGCGCACCAGACGGGCGTTCCTGGCCAGCCCGAACACATAATCCACCGCGTGTTGTTCGCACCAGCCCATCAGCTGCTCGCGGCAAAAGCCCGAGTCGGCGCGCAGGATGATCCGGGTGGCGGGCCAGCGCCGGCGGATCTGGGTGATGATGCGTTCGACTTCCTCGACCGCACCCGCGGCGCCGTCGATGTTGGCGCGCCGCAGCTTGGCCACCAGTAAATGCTCGCCCGAGAAGATGTACAGCGGTAGATAGCAGTAGCCATCGTAATAGCCGTGGAAGAATCGGCCCTCTTGATGGCCGTGCAACGGATCGTCGGTCGCATCCAAATCCAGAATGATCTCGGCCGGTGCACGGCGATGCGCGTCGAGGAACAAATCCACGAACAGCCCTTCGATCGCCGCCGCATCGGGGCGGATCTTGTGGTAGCGGCTGCTCTGATCGAGCGGATGTAACTCCAAGCGGTTCAGCGTGCTCTTGCCCGCCAGTGCCGCACACCGCGGGCGGCGCTGGGCCGATAACTTACCCAACAGCGCGCCAAACACCGGGTCGTGCCGCAGCCGCTCGTGATCGTTCAAATCTTCATATCCGAGCGCCATGCCAAATACGCGCTGCCCGATCAGCGTGCGCACCGTGTGCTCAATCGAGTCGGCGCGTCGCTCATCAATGAAGCATCCGGCCAATCGATCCAGCAAGCCGATGGCATCATCGGTACGTTGCAGCAGCAGCGCCCCGGCATCCGAACTGACCATCCCACCGTCAAACGCCGCCACCACTCGGCGTCGTTCAATACCTGAAAATTGCAGCTGTTCGGCGTTACACTGTGTCGGCATCGGGACTCCCCTCTGGTGATTGATAACTCGCTCTCGTAAAACAAGTTTCACTCACTCAGAGGCCCGATGCACTCACTAACGGTGAGAAATCCGGGCTAGAACCTCGGAACTGATGGATAGACATCGAGCACGTCCCCAAGCGCCTCCTTGAGCGGGCCGAGCCACCCTTCGTAGTGCCGCCATTGCTCGACCCCTTCACGATAGATCGGTTGCCGGACCTGCTCGGAGCTCGCGGTACGTACCGGGCGCTCGTTTTCGAAGAAACGAAGGCAACCGGGTTCAAATGCGAGTCCGCAGTAATCGAGCAATCGGCGTACTTCCGCCTCGGTGTCCTCGACCGTTCGCTCGTAGAAGAC
>JBOIFZ010000456.1:0-1703 GCA_050741735.1 Burkholderiales bacterium | reverse complement strand
AGCCAGAGGATGTCGGCGACATCCTGCGGATTGCTGCGTACCAGCACCACGTCCGCCGACTCGATCGCCACGTTGGTGCCCGCGCCCACCGCGATGCCCAGGTCGGATTCCACCAGCGCCGGCGCGTCGTTCACGCCGTCGCCGACCATGGCTACGCTCAGCCCGCGCGCGTGGATTTCGCGGATCTTGTCCGCTTTCTGGCCCGGCAGGACTTCTGCGAAGTAATCGTCCAGTCCGAGTTCGTCGGCCACCGCCTTGGCGACCGACCGGTTGTCGCCGGTCAGCATCATGCACTGTATGCCCATCGCCTTGAGCCGCGCGACCGCCTGCCGGGATTCCGGCCGCACGATGTCGGCCAGCGCGATCGCGCCGATGGGCTGGGTCCCGCGCAACACATACACGACGGTTTTGCTCTGTGCGGCAAGCGTGGCCAGGCGCGGATCGTTCACGGTGATCCCGGCCTGCTTCAGATAACCCGGGCTCACTACCGCCAGTTCGGCGCCATCCACTTTTGCGACCGCGCCCCGGCCGGTGACGTTGCGGAAATCGTTCACCTGCCCAAGCTTGATACCCAGCTCCTCAGCCTTGGCGACGATGCCCTTTGCAATCGGATGCTCGGATTTACTTTCGAGGGTTGCCGCAAGACGCAGGATCTCTTTCTCATCTGCGCCGGAGAATGCCACCATGTCTGTCACGCCAAAGCGCCCTTCGGTCAGCGTGCCGGTCTTGTCGAACACAACGGCCTTCAGGTTGCGCGCGCGCTCGAAGGCGGCTCGATCGCGTATCAGCAGCCCGCTCTTCGCGGCCATGCTGGTGCTCACCGCCACCACCAGGGGCACGGCGAGCCCGAGTGCATGCGGACAGGCGATCACCATCACGGTCACCATGCGCTCGATCGCAAAGGCGAAGCTCTCGCCCAGATACACCCAGGCGAGAAGGGTGGTGAAGCCGACGCCGAGCGCGATATAAGTCAGCCAGGAGGCGGCGCGGTTGGCGAGGTCCTGCGAGCGCGAACGCGATGCTTGGGCCTTCGCGACCATCGCAATTACCTGCGACAGGTAAGTGTCCGAACCGGTCTTGCGGATTTCCAGCGTAATGGCGCCTTCACCGTTGATCGATCCGCCGATCGCCTCGTCGCCGGGTCTGCGGGCGACGGGTTTGGACTCGCCCGTTAGCATCGACTCGTTGATGCTGGTGCGCCCCTCCACGACCAGGCCGTCAGTCGGCACCTTCTCGCCGGGCTTCACCAGCACGCGGTCACCCGTACGGATGTCGGCTACGGGCACATCTTCGATCGAACCGTCGGATTTCAACCGGTGAGCCCGTGCGGGCAGCAATTCCACCAGTGCCTTCAGCGCGCTCGATGCGCCCATGACCGACTTCATCTCGATCCAGTGGCCGAGCAGCATGATGTCGACCAGGGTGGCCAGTTCCCAGAAGAACATGGTTCCGGTCAGCCCGAGCACCACCGCCGAGGAGTAGAAATACGCTGCGCCGATCGCCACCGAGATCAACGTCATCATGCCGGGCTGGCGGTTGCGCAGTTCGCCCGCCAGTCCGGCAAGGAACGGCCACCCGCCGTAGAAGAACATCACGCTGGAGAGGATCAGCAGCAGGTATTCGCTGCCCGGAAAAGGCGTTTCCCGCAGGCCGGCCAGGTGCCGGACCATCGGCGACAGCCAGAGTATCGGTGCCGTCAGCGC
>JBOIFZ010000455.1:0-6036 GCA_050741735.1 Burkholderiales bacterium | reverse complement strand
AGCGATGCGCAGATTCTCGAGGAGCACGCGTTTACCGCGGAACTGGCGGAACGCGAGATTCCCGCAGTGCCGCCGATTGCAGTGGGCACGCGCACCTTGCACGCTTTTCAGGGATTTCGTTTCGCGCTGTATCCGCGCCGCGGCGGTCGCGCCCCGGAACTGGACGATCCCGACACGCTGGAGTGGCTCGGCCGCTTCATCGGCCGCATCCATGCGGTGGGGGCGCTCTCGCCGTTCGCGCATCGTCCGGCACTGGATGTCGCCACTTTCGGCGAAGAGCCGCGCGAATACCTGCTGGATAGCGATTTCGTTCCCGCTGACTTGCGTGCCGCGTACGCGAGTGTCATCGACCAGGCGCTCGCCGGTGTGCGCGGCTGTTTCGAGCGCGCCGGCGCAGTGCGATCGATCCGACTGCACGGCGATTGCCATCCGGGCAATATCCTGTGGACCGACGACGGGCCGCATTTTGTGGATTTCGACGATGCGCGCATGGGGCCGGCTCTGCAGGACCTGTGGATGCTGCTCTCCGGAGACCGCGCGGCGATGACCCGCCAGTTTTCCGATGTCCTCGCCGGATACGAAGACTTCTTCGAATTCGATCGCCGTGAGCTGCATCTGCTCGAGGCGCTGCGCACGCTGCGACTGATCCATTACTCGGCTTGGCTGGCGCGGCGCTGGAACGACCCGGCCTTCCCGGCCGCCTTCCCGTGGTTCCATACCACGAAATACTGGCAGGACCAGATATTGCAGCTCCGGGAGCAGGTGGCGGCGATTCAGGATTCGCCGCTGGGGCCGATCTAGTCCGGAAAGCAAGACGTGACGCCGTTCTTGACGCTCCGTGGCATAGTCTTTACATTCCGCGGCAGGCTGCAGGCACGGCATTTCACATGAAGAAATCCGGGCGCAGCGGCAAACCTTTAGGCGAGGCAGGATGATCTATCAGCTGCACGAGTTTCAAAAGACGGTGATGGCGCCCACGGTTCTCCTCGCGGACACTGTCAAACATCTCTTCACCAGCCCCTTCAGTCCGCTCGCATATACCCCGGTTTCCCGCACCATCGCTGCCAACAGCGAAGTCTTCGTGCGGCTGATGCGGCGTTATCCAAAACCGCAATGGCAGATAGACCACACGTTGATCGACGGCGAACGTATCGCGGTTACCCGCGAGGTGGCTGTGGAAAAGCCGTTTTGCCAACTGCTGCACTTCAGGAAAGACCTTGCCGTCGGGCAGCCAAAGCTGCTGATCGTCGCGCCCCTGTCGGGGCACTTCGCCACGCTGCTGCGCGATACGGTGCGCACCGCGCTGCCGGACCACGATGTGTGGGTCACCGATTGGGTGGACGCCAAAATGGTGCCGCTGTCGAAGGGCCCGTTCCATCTCGACGATTACGTGGATTACATCAGGGAATTCATCCGGCACCTGTCGCCGGACCTGAATGTGATGTCGGTGTGCCAGCCGACCGTGCCGGTGCTAGCCGCGGTGTCTATGATGGCAGCGGATAACGACCCGGCGGCGCCGAAAGCGATGATCATGATGGGCGGGCCGATCGACACCCGCCGCAATCCGACCGCGGTGAACGATTTTGCCTCGGGGCGCCCGCACTCATGGTTCGCCGACAAGGTGATCATGCGCGTGCCTCCGAACTATCCGGGCTTCATGCGCAAGGTGTACCCGGGCTTCCTGCAACACGCCAGTTTCCTTGCCATGAATCCGGACCGCCACCTTGACGCGCACAAGCAGTTCTACAACCATTTGATCCGCGGCGACGGCGAGAGCGCCGAGGCGCATCGGCAGTTCTACGACGAATACAACGCGGTGCTCGACATGCCCGCCGAGTACTACCTCGACACCGTCAAGGCGGTGTTCCAGGAATTCCAGTTGCCGAAGGGCAGGATGACGGTGCGCGGCGTGCCGGTGAAGCCGGAGGCGATCAGAAAAACGGCGTTGTTCACCATCGAAGGCGAACTGGACGATATTTCCGGCAACGGCCAGACCGAAGCTGCGCACACCTTGTGCCGCAGCATCCCCGCGGACAAGCGCAAGCACCTGCTCGCGAAAGGCATCGGCCATTACGGCATCTTCAGCGGACGCAAGTTCCGCGAGCTCATCTATCCGCAGATACGCAGCTTCGTCCGATTGGTTGGCCAGAGGCAGGTGGTGCGCGTCAAGTAAGTCGGCGTGGCGGAGGCGCCCCTTTTTATGATGCGCGTCGCCTCTTTTGCAATAGAATTCAGTCCATCCTGACAGCCGTGGCGCCGGCAAGGCCGGTGCATCTCCGCGCCGCGGCGCGATTCGGGCGTTCCATCATAAAAATCAGGCGCGAAGCATCCGTCGGGGAGTTGCTTGCCGCCGCAACGAGCTTGCGCACCACGCAGACCTCGCGAGGAGAAAATGAAGAAGATTCTGACTGTCGTTGCTGCAACGGCGCTGGCGATTGCCGCAAACGCGGTTCTCGCCGCAGACTATCCGGCGCGGCCGGTCACCCTGATCGTGCCATGGGGCGCGGGCGGGGGAACCGACGCGGTGGCGCGGATGCTGGCCTCCCTGCTGGAGAAGGATTTCGGCCAGCCGGTGAACGTGGTCAATCGCACCGGGGGCAGCGGCGTGGTCGGACACCAGGCGATCGCCACAGCCGCGCCCGACGGTTATACCTTCGGCCTGATCACCTTCGAGATCACCCAGATGCATCATCAGGGGCTGACCCAGCTCAATGGCGCAAGCTTCACCCCGATCGCGCTGATCAACGTCGATCCGGCGGCGATCCAGGTCAATGCCGATTCCCCGTATAAGACGCTGCCAGACTTGCTCGACGCGATACGCAAGAACCCGGGCAAGCTCAAGGCCTCCGGAACCGCCCGCGGAGGGTCATGGCACCTGTCCCTCTACGGCATGCTGGCCGACCAGAAGATCGATCCGGCCTCTGTGCCCTGGGTACCAAGCGTGAGCAACGCGGCTGGGTTGCAGGAATTGGCGGCGGGCGGCGTGGACATCGTGAGCGGCTCCCATCCCGAAGGGCGCGCATTGATCGAAGCGGGCAGAGTCCGCAGCCTCGCCATCATGGACGAAGCGCCGTCGCAGCTTTTTCCCAACGTGCCCACGCTGAAGACGGCAGTTGGCAGCAAATGGCTCAGCGGCGTCTGGCGCGGGATCGCCGCGCCGAGAAACCTGCCGAAGGCGGTCGAGGAGCGCCTGATCACCGCAGTCAAGAAGGCCTACGACAGCAAGGAATACCGGGATTTCATGACCGCGCGCGGATTCGGGATGCGTTATCTTCCGCCGCAGGAATTCGCGGGGTTGATGGCGAAGACCGACGCCGAGAACGGCGTGCTTATGAAGAAATTCGGAATGACGCAGTAAACGAGGCGAGATGGGTGAGGGGTGAGGGGTGAGGGGTGAGGCGAGAGGCGAGAGGCGTGAGGCGAGAGGGTTGAATGGAAGTCGGTGCCGGAATGATAAAAAAGAAGCTGGAGAGACAAGAAGAAATAAGCGGAAAATTTGAATTTTGCTTTTCTGACCTCTAACCTCTAGCCTCAACCGTATCGCCTCACGCCTCTCGCCTCTCGCCTCACCCCTTTCGCCTCACGCCTCTCGCCTCGCTCTTGTCGATGAAATTCAACGACGCCCTCGTCGGCACCGGCCTGATCGCGTTTGCAGGCGCGATTCTATGGAATGTGCGGGGATTCCCGTCGATGCCCGGTGATCAGGTCGGTCCCGCGCTGTTCCCGCAACTCATCGCGACCGGACTGGCAATCTGCGGGGCGATCTTCGTCATTCAGGCGGCGCGCCGCAGAGCGGGCACGCCGTGGATCGAGCTGCCGGACTGGTTTGGCGCGCCACGGCAGGTGGCTAGCTTCGCGATCGTCACGTTGGGCCTTCTGGCGTACTGTATCTTGGTCGAGACGCTCGGTTTCTTCGTCTGCGCGCCGCTGCTTCTCGGCGCGCTGCTCGCGGTTCTGCGCGTTCGCGCCTGGGCGGTGCCGGTGATCGCAATCGGCGTCTCCGTGTTGATCCATTTCATCTTCTACAAGGGACTGGGCGTGCCTTTGCCATGGGGCCTGCTGCAGTCCTGGGCCTGGTAAGAACATGGAGCATCTGATCCAGGCCTTCGGGCTGGTATTCGAACCCTATGTTCTGATGGTGATCGGGGCGTCGGCGCTGTATGGGCTGTTCGTCGGCGCGATCCCCGGCCTTACCGCCACCATGGCGACTGCGCTGCTGGTGCCGGTCACATTCTTCATGCCGCCGGTGCCCGCGGTCGCGGCGATCGTCACGGCAACCGCGATGGCGATTTTCTCGGGCGACATTCCCGGCGCGCTGCTGCGGATCCCCGGAACGCCGGCGTCGGCCGCCTACTGCGATGAAGCCTATGCCATGACCCGGAAAGGCCAGGCCGAACTGGTGCTCGGCGCCGGACTGGTGTTCTCGGTGATAGGGGGAATCTTCGGCACCATCGTTTTGGTGACCGCGGCCCCGACGCTCGCCGACGTCGCCCTGAATTTCAGCTCCTTCGAATACTTCTGGCTGGTGCTGCTGGGACTGACCTGCGCGATCTTCATCGCGTCGAACAACGTGCTCAAGGCCTTCGTCTCTCTGATGATCGGCTTGCTGACAGCCGCCGTCGGGATGGAGAACCCGGCCGCGTTTCCGCGTTTCAGTTTCGACGAACCGAATCTGATGGGTGGCATCACCCTGATCCCGATGATGGTCGGATTGTTTGCCGTGTCGGAAGTCCTGCGTTATGTGACATCGATCGAGCGGCCGCTGCACCTCGCGCAGGAGAAGTTCGGCAACATCTTCAAGGGGCAGTGGGCGCTGGTGCGCCAATATCCGGTGCAGACCCTGCGAGGCAGCGCGCTGGGCACGCTGATCGGCGCGCTGCCGGGCGCGGGCGCTGACATCGCGGCCTGGATGTCGTATGCGATGTCGAAGAAATTCTCCAAGCAGTCGGAGAAGTTCGGCACCGGCCACGTCGAAGGCGTTATCGAGAGCGGGGCGGCGAACAACAGCGCGCTCTCCGGCGCGTGGATTCCCGCGCTGGTATTCGGGATTCCCGGCGATTCCATCACCGCCATCGCCATCGGCGTGCTGTACCTGAAGAACATGAATCCGGGCCCGATGATATTCATCAACGATCCGCAAAACATCTATGCGGTTTTCATCGTGTTCTTTCTGGCCAATTTGATGCTGCTGCCGCTCGGCGTGCTGGCGATCAAGAGTTACAAACAGGTGCTCAAGGTTCCGCGGGCGATGCTGATGCCCGTGATCCTGCTGTTCTGCACGGTCGGGGCGTTTGCGATCAACAATTCCGCCTTCGACATAGGAGTTATGCTGGCGTTCGGCATCCTGGCGTTTGTCATGGAGGAGAACGGCTTTCCGGTGGCCCCGGTCATTCTCGGCGCCGTGCTCGGCCGCATGCTGGAAGAGAACTTCGTCACTTCATTGATCAAGGCGGACGGGCACTTTGTCGCATTCTTCGATCGGCCGATCGCCGGGGCGCTCGGACTGGTCACGGTCGCGGTATGGGTTTCGCCGCTCGTGATGTGGTGGTGGCGCCGTCGCGTGCGGCGGGCATCTGATTGACGATGCCGCTGATAGAATACAGTTCGGTACCGGAGCGCCATTCGGATCAAAAAATTACCTCAGGAGCAAGCTAATGACTAAAGCCGTACGATTCCACAATACAGGCGGGCCCGAAGTTTTACAGACCGACGACGTCCAGGTCGGCGATCCTGCAGACGGACAGGCCCGGGTGAAGCACACCGCCATCGGCCTGAATTTCATCGACACCTATCATCGTTCCGGCCTCTATCCACTGCCGTTGCCGAGTGGTATTGGTTCGGAAGCGGCGGGCGTGGTCGAAGCCGTCGGCAACGGCGTGACCCACGTCAAGCCCGGCGATCGCGTGGGGTACGCGGGCGGGCCGCCCGGAGCGTATTCCGAAGTCCGCCTGGTTCCGGCGAACCGGCTGGTGAAGGTGCCCAGTGGCATCTCCGACAGGCAAGTCGCGGCGATGATGCTCAAGGGCCTCACCGTGC
>JBOIFZ010000454.1:0-7175 GCA_050741735.1 Burkholderiales bacterium | reverse complement strand
GCCGTGGTCTTGCGGCCCCTGGATCACGAAGTCGGCAGCGGGCGCGCCTTCGCCCGAGACTTTGGGACGGATGCCGGTGTAACCGGGTTGCAGCTGGCCGTCCTTCAACCCCGGGTAATACTTGCGGATGGCGCGGTAGAACAGCGGTTCGCGCGAGTGGTCGAAGCTGTAGTCCACTTTAACGACCCAGCTGACGTCCGGACCGAAGCGCACCTGCCCGGCGAGATCGACGGTGACGTGCACACCCAGGTGGGCGCTGGTCGCGACCGGATACACGAGGCGTCTGAACGGCGGCTTACCCGATAGTGTGTAGTAGTGGGCCTTGGAAAAATACTGCGGCGGAATGCTTTGCGCGGGAACGCCGCGGATCGAGCGCGCGACGTCCTGGGCAAAAAGGCCGGCCGAGTTCACCACCGCGTTGCAGGCGATGGTCATCGGCTGGTCACCGCCGACATTGAGCACGATGCCATCACCGCCGACTTCACCGGACCGGACCGGGCTCCTGAACACCACGGCCGCGCCTTGATTCTGGGCGTCGCCCTGGTAGGCCAGCATCAGCGCATGGCTGTCCACGATTCCCGTGGACGGTGAAAGAAATCCGGAAACGCATTCGACGTCCGGCTCCAGTTCCCGCAACTGTGCGCGCGACAGCCAGCGCAGGTCGGTGACGCCATTGGCTTCGGCCCTGGCCACGTAACCCTTGAGTGCCTCGATCTCGTCGTCGTCTGACGCGACCACGATCTTGCCGATGTTCCTGTGCGGCACGCCGTGCTCGCTGCAATAGGCGTAGAGCAGCCGTTTCCCGGCGGTGCAGAAACGCGCCTTGAAAGAGCCTTTTCCGTAATACAAACCGGCGTGGATCACCTCGGAATTGCGCGAACTGGTGTGCGTGCCGATCGTGTCTGCCGCTTCGATCACGATTATTTCGCGCCCGTGGAGCGCGAGTTCGCGTGCAACCGCAAGCCCGACGATCCCGGCGCCGATCACCGCGCAGTCAACGCGTTCAGTCATGTTTGCAACGGGCGTGGATATACTGGAACCGTCACAATATTAACCGATCGCCCTTTTCAACCGCATGGCCGACTTCTGGAATACCGACTGGCTGACCCGCAGTGAGATATTCGCGCCGCTGCGCCCGGTGGCCGCCGGCCTGCCGGCGATCGGCTGGCCGGACCTCGATCTGCTCAACGCGCTGGCCGAAGACCACGGCCGGCGCATCGTCAACGCGCAGGGCATGCGCGTGCGTTTCGTTCCGCAGGCGCCGAAGTCGAGATCGTTCGAAGCCGCGTTCGAGCCGCGCGCCTATCTGGGGGGCGAGGTCCAGGTGCGGGCTTTCGACTGGCACGACTTGTTCAATGCGCTGGTGTGGCTGACGTTTCCGACCACCAAGGCCGTGATCAATGCCCGCCACTACGAGTCCATGGTTGCGGCAGGCAGGGGCAACCGCCCGCCGCAGCGCGATGCGCTGACCCTGTTCGACGAAGACGGCGTGGCGGTCGTTTCCACCGACGCGGAGTTGCTCGAACTGGTGCGCGTCTTTCGCTGGAAGGAATTGTTCTGGCACCGGCGCGACGCAGTGAAGGCGCGAATGCGCTTCTGTGTGTTCGGCCACGCGCTCTTCTCCAAGGCGCTGCAACCCTTCGTCGGCCTGACCGGAAAAGCCGTGCTGCTGCAGGTGCCCGGCACATTCCTTGAAATGGCTCAGGCGGCGCAACTGGCAGAGCTCGATCGCCTGCTGGCCATGCACATCTGGAACCGCGAACGGTTTCGCCACGGCAGAGAATTATCTCCGCTGCCGGTGCTGGGCGTGCCGGGCTGGTGGAGCGGGAACGAGGAGGAGGGGTTCTACGACGATAGCGCGTACTTCCGGCCGGGACGCCGTCAGCTTGCCGTATCTTCCAGATAGGACACCACGCGGTTGCGCCCTTTCTGCTTGGCGCGATACATGGCCTTGTCGGCCTTTTCGAGGATCACCTCGAGGTTGCCGCCGTCCTCGGGGTAGCTCGCCACCCCCAGACTGATCGTTATGTTGGTGTCGCCTTCGCGAACGCTGAAACGCGACAACTCGACCGCCTTGCGAATGCGCTCGGCCATTTCCAGCGCACCCTTGTTATTGGTCTCCGGCAGCAGCAGGATGAATTCGTCGCCGCCGAAGCGCGCCATGACATCCGATCCGCGCAACTGTTCGCGAATGCAGCGCACCACGTGCTGCAGCAGCCGGTTGCCGGCTTCGTGGCCATGCGCGTCGTTGACCTGCTTGAGATTGTCCGAGTCGACCATCACCAACGCAAACGCGTGCCCATAACGCACTGCCTGCTTGAAGGATCGCTGCAGCATCGCCGAGAAGGCGCGCATGTTGTACAGACCGGTGAGTTCGTCGGTGTCCGACACCTGCTTGATCTTGTCCACAGCGTAACGGATGTCGGCGGTAAGCATGGTGGTGATGTAGGCCACCAGGATCACCGGCATTGACATCGCCAGGATTTCGCCCCAGTAGCGCAGCGACAGCAGCGTCTTGGATCCGGGTTCGTAGGCAAAGAACATGAAGCAGCCGATGATCGCGGCGACTTCTATGGCGGTCACCAGCTTGCCGAAAATCAGCGCGCTGGCAATGATCGGCAACAGGTAGAGATTGAGCAGCGGGCTGTGGATGTTGCCCGTGTACAGGACCACCCAGGTGATAAAGACGATCATCACACAGGTCTCGAAGAGCAGCTTGGGCCGCGACTCCTCCTTGTAGAACTGGACGTAGTGCAGCCCAAGGATGAACGCGGCAAAGAAGAACAGCGCCATGTTCAGCGCGATGCGGCCCTCGTCCGGCGGTGCGCCGGCGAGCAGGTATACCAGGACCAGCGCGAGCAGCAGCCATTCGATTTCCGCTATCGTCCGCGAAAAGCCTTTGAGCTCGTCCTGTTCGATCGTGAGACCGATGTTGGTTCTTGTTAGCATGAGGCCGGGTCGAGGTTTATGGACGGCCGCAGGGACCGGAAAACTGCGGTAAGACTAAACGGTTTCGGCGGCGAGTTCCACAGTTGACGCAAGCCCGGTTGCGAATCTTGTGCACAGAATACCAAACAGGGAGGTGTGAAAAATGATGCGATCGGCTGCCGGAGGACCGGTCCTGAGCGCGCTTCTGCGGGTTGCGATCGCGGCGGCGTTCGCTGCGATGGCACTACCCGCCATCGCCGATCCGGTTTATTTCCCGGGTGAACAATGGGAGCGCCGCGCGCCTGCGGCGGCGGGATTCGATCCGGCGGCCCTGGAAGAGGCGATCCGTTACGCGCAGCAAAACGAAGCGCCGTGGGAGCGCGACGTCTTCAAGCAGATTCAGAAAGATGTGGCCAGCGAGCCCTACCCGGCTATCCTTGGCGAGACCAAGGAGCGCGGCGGCCCTGCCGGAATGGTCGTGCGCCATGGTTATTTGGTGGCGCAGTGGGGCGATATCGACCGTGTGGACATGAGCTTCAGCGTGGCGAAGAGCTACCTGTCAACGGTTGCCGGACTGGCAATCGATTCCGGGCTGATCGGCGATGTGCACGATCGCGTGCACGACTACGTGCAGGACGGCGGCTTCGACGACAGCCACAACCGCAAGGTTACCTGGCACATGCTGCTCAACCAGACCAGCGAATGGGAGGGCACGCTCTGGGACAAGCCGGACGTGGCGGACCGGCGCAGGGGGTATGACCGCAAGCTGCAGGCGCCCGGCACGTTCTGGGAGTACAACGACGTGCGCGTCAACCGGCTGGCGCTGGCATTGCTGCGGGTATACCAGCGACCGCTGCCGGAAGTGCTCAAGGAAAAAGTGATGGACCCGATCGGTGCTTCGCGTACCTGGGTCTGGCACGGCTACCGCAATTCCTATGTCGAAATCGGCGGCAGGCGCGTGCAGTCGGTGAGCGGAGGCAGTCACTGGGGCGGAGGTTTTTGGGCCAGTACCCGCGATCACGCCCGCTTCGGTTACTTGCTGCTGCGACGCGGGGAATGGAATGGCAGGCGCATCCTGTCCGAACGCTGGGTGGACATGGCGACTCAGCCCACCGATATCGCGCCGCACTACGGCTACCTGTGGTGGTTGTCCCGGAACCGCCGCGGAATTTTTCCCGGTGCGCCCGAGTCGAGTTTCTTTGCCCTGGGCTCGGGCGGCAACATGATCTGGATTGCGCCGGAGCACGATCTGGTGGTGGTCACGCGCTGGGTGGACATCCCGAAGCTGGACCGGTTCATCACCCAGGTGAGCGCGGCATTACAAGCCGAAACAAAAAATTAAATCGTGATCTGCCAATGGGTTAACAGACCGCCGACGGGCCAGGAGCCGGCCCGGGTTGACTTGTGGAAGTTCGATCCCTATACTCGGTTTACAGATTAGATTTAGTCTAATTCCTGTGCCGGAGCCCGGATTCCTGGCGCCGGTTCTCCAACCGCAATCGACTTGAATCACTGTACGGAGGCCAAGATGAAAGCACTGAAGGGTTCCAAGACCGAGAAGAACTTGAAGGACGCGTTTGCCGGCGAATCCCAGGCAAACCGCCGTTATCTCTATTTCGCAGCGAAAGCCGACGTGGAAGGCCAGAACGACGTCGCGGCGATTTTCCGTTCCACCGCCGAGGGTGAAACGGGTCACGCGCACGGACATCTCGAGTACCTCGAAGCCGTGGGCGACCCGGCGACCGGGCTGCCGATCGGCAAGTCGCGCGAAAACCTGAAAGCCGCGATTGCCGGCGAGACGCACGAGTACACAGACATGTACCCCGGCATGGCCAAGGGTGCCCGCGACGAAGGTTTCGACGAGATCGCCGACTGGTTTGAAACCCTTGCCAAGGCGGAGCGCTCGCACGCCAACCGTTTCGTGAAGGCCCTGGACGCCCTGGCAGACTGAGTTTCCCCGTAAGGCGTGAGGCGTGAGGCGAGAGGCGTGAGGCGAGAGGCGAGAGGCGAGAGGCGAGAGGCGTAAAAGCCGACACGCCTCGAACCTTAGATAGAGCCTTTCTCCTTCACTCATTCACTCTTCACGCATTCACCGTCCAGATAGAGCCTTTCTCCTTCACTCATTCACTCATCACGCATTTACCGTCCAGATAGAGCCTTTCCCCTTCACTCATTCACCCTTCACGCATTCACCGTCCTCATGACCGTTCGCGAAGGCAGCCTGGAAGCGCCCACCAGACACCCGATCGACTGGAACTCGCCGGACTTCTACAACGAAGACAAGGTGTTCAAGGAAATGCACCGCGTCTTCGACATCTGTCACGGCTGCCGCCGTTGCGTGAACCTGTGCACCACTTTTCCGACGCTGTTCGACCTTATCGACGAGGGCAAGACCGGCGAGTTGGACGGGGTGGCGAAGCCGGATCTCTGGAAGGTGGTGGACAAGTGCTATTTGTGCGACATGTGCTACATGACCAAGTGCCCGTACGTGCCGCCGCACCCCTGGAACCTGGATTTCCCGCATTTGATGCTGCGTGCCAAGGCGGTGAAGTTCACAAAGGGCGAAGCCCGGTTTCGCGACAAACTGCTCACCAGCACCGACGCCGTCGGCAAGCTCGCCTCAATCCCTGTAGTGGTTCAGGTCGTCAACGCTGTGAACAAGTCCAAGGCCGCGCGCAAGGTCATGGACTCGGTGCTGGGGGTGCACAAGGATCGGGTGCTGCCGGAGTACAACAGTGCCCG
This sequence comes from Burkholderiales bacterium, assembly GCA_050741735.1. Lineage (GTDB taxonomy): Bacteria > Pseudomonadota > Gammaproteobacteria > Burkholderiales > JACQAP01 > JACQAP01. The sequence continues at coordinate 1,505 of JBOIFZ010000454.1, read as the reverse complement.
ATTCCGCCGCCATGCAAGACCGGATTCCTCGTTCCCGGTCAGGGACGGCAAGAACACCCGGGGCAAGGTGGCGATCTTCTCGACCTGTTACGTGAACTACAACGAGCCCGGCATCGGCCACGATCTTCTCAGGATCCTTGCCCACAACGAAGTGCCGGCGATCGTCGTGGAGAAGGAATCCTGTTGCGGCATGCCAAAGCTGGAGCTGGGTGATCTCGACACGGTGCAGAAGCTGAAGCAAACCAACATACCGGTGCTGGCGAGGCTCGCCAATGAGGGCTACGCCATCCTTACCGCGGTGCCATCCTGCACCCTGATGTTCAAGCAGGAACTGCCGCTCATGTTCCCGGACGATGCCGACGTGAAGGCGGTGCAGGAGGCGATGTTCGATCCCTTCGAATACCTGATTCTGCGACACAAGGATGGTCTGCTGAAGACCGACTTCAAGAAGCCGCTGGGCAAAGTGTCGTATCACGTTCCGTGTCACCTGCGGGTGCAGAACATGGGGCAGAAGACGCGCGAGATGTTCGAGCTTGTGCCGCAGACCCAGGTCAACACCGTCGAACGCTGCGCCGGGCACGACGGCACCTGGGGCGTGAAGAAGGAGTACTTCGACGAATCCATGAAGATCGGCAAACCGGTGTTCCGCCAGATGGCGGCCACCGAGCCCGATTACGTCAGCTCGGATTGTGCCATCGCCGGTCGCCACATCAAGCAAGGCATCGCCGACAGCGGATTGGAAAAGGGCAACGCGGAGAAAAGCCATCCCCTGACTTTGATTCGCATGGCTTACGGGCTGTGAAGGCCGGGATGTTGCCGACGGAAACCATAAATCAGAAATGGCTGCCATTACCGCCGAAAGCCTGATGTCACTCGAGCAGTACTCGAAAGCGCGCAGGGATTTCCGTGCCAAAGTACTGGCCCACAAGAAGAACCGGACGGTTCAATTGGGCGGGCACATCACCCTGGTGTTCGAGGACGAACTCACCATGCGCTACCAGATCCAGGAGATGTTGCGGGTAGAGCGCATATTTGAGGAGCAGGGTATTCGCGACGAACTCGATGCCTACAACCCGCTGGTTCCCGACGGCAGCAACTGGAAGGCCACCACGCTGATCGAGTATCCCAACGTCGAGGAGCGCAGGCTCGCGCTGGCGAAATTGATCGGGATCGAGGACCGCGTCTGGATCGGGATCGCGGGTCATCCGCGGGTGTACGCGATTGCCGACGAAGACCTGGAGCGTGAAAACGAGGAAAAAACCTCGTCGGTGCATTTCCTGCGTTTCGAACTCACGCCACCGATGAAGCAGGCGTTGAAGGACGGCGCCGACCTTTCCGTCGGCGTTGACCATCCCAATTACAAGGCATCGGTTGACGCGGTTGCCGCCGGGGTACGGAGTTCGCTGCTCAACGACCTTGTTTTTTAAGATCGGCCAGTGTCCTGTTCCGCTGTTTCGTGGGACAACTTGCGAATGTTGGAAGGCAGACCTCATATCCATTCGGCA
>JBOIFZ010000453.1:0-3408 GCA_050741735.1 Burkholderiales bacterium | reverse complement strand
CCGAAATGCCGATAGGTCAGCACCGTTGCCATGCGCCCACGCGGCGTGCGCTGCAGATACCCCTGCTGGATCAGGAACGGCTCCAGCACATCCTCGATGGTGTCGCGCTCCTCGCCGATCGCCGCCGCCAGGTTTTCTATGCCGACCGGTCCGCCACCGAACTTCTCCAGCACCGCGAGCAGAAGTTTGCGGTCCATCACATCCAGACCGACCTGGTCGACCTCGAGCATCTTCAGCGCCGCGTCGGCCACGTCCTCGGTCACGATGCCCTGAGCCTTAACCTCCGCGAAGTCGCGCACCCGGCGCAGCAATCTGTTGGCGATGCGCGGCGTGCCGCGCGAGCGCGAAGCGATTTCCATTGCCCCGCCGGCCGCAATGTCCACATTGAGCAGGCGCGCCGAACGCTCGACGATCTGCGTCAACTCCGCGGGTGAGTAAAATTCCAGCCGCGAGACGATGCCGAAGCGGTCGCGCAGCGGATTGGTGAGCATGCCGGCGCGGGTGGTGGCACCGATCAGCGTGAACGGCGGCAACTCGAGCTTCACCGAGCGCGCCGCCGGCCCCTCGCCGATCATGATGTCGAGCTGAAAATCCTCGAGCGCAGGGTAGAGGATTTCCTCGACCACAGCAGAGAGCCGGTGAATCTCGTCGATGAAAAGGACGTCGTTGGGTTCCAGGTTGGTGAGCAGCGCCGCCAGATCGCCGGGTCGTTCCAGCACCGGGCCGGAAGTGTGGCGCAGGCTCACGCCCATTTCCCTCGCGATGATGTGCGCCAGCGTGGTCTTGCCGAGCCCCGGCGGACCGAACAGCAGCACGTGGTCCAATGCTTCGGTGCGGTTCCTCGCGGCCTGGATGAAAATCTGCAACTGGCCGCGGATCTTCTCCTGGCCGATGTACTCGTCGAACTGCTTGGGACGCAACGCACGCTCGAGCGCTTCCTCTTGCGTCGAGATCGGGGCGGGCTGAATCAGACGGTCGGTTTCGATCATCCTCTGGTGCCGCGGCGCAGACGCCTTTGAGGCATCAGCCGCGTCCGCTCTTGAATTCCTCTAGCAACGGCCGGACCTGGTCGGCATTGGCATCCACCTGTCTGGGCAGCATGCCGGCCACTTCGTCGATGCGCCGGTTGACGATGCCAGCAAAGCCGCAGCGACCTGTCGTGTATCCACAATCATGAAGAACCTGCTCCTGGCTGAGTGCGGCGCCCCATGCCGGCGCCACGATTTGAGCAGGATTATATCGCAGCGCCCCCGCATATCACCGTCCTGCTGTGCTGTTTTATTGTCGTTGCAGGGCGACATTGCGGCGATCGATCTCCTCGAGATTTTCATTCAGTCCGATCTCCCCGCCGACGCCCTTGAAACAGACCGGCGATTGCTGTGGCTAGGTTTTCGAGAGCAGCTTCAGCGCCTGCCGGATCGCCTCCGGAACCGTGGCTTCAGGAGGGACCTTGGCAAGCGCGGCGCTCGCTTCCTTGTCGCTGTATCCAAGCGCACTAAGCGCGTTGAGCACGTCGCCCCTCACCGACGCGGCACTACCCGCGGCGGACGGCGCCACACCTCCCGCCAGCTTATCGCGAAGTTCGAGCAACAATCGCTCCGCGGTTTTCTTGCCGATGCCGGGAATCTTGGTAAGCCGCGCGCCGTCCTGTGTGGACACCGCCCGGTACAGCTCCGACACCGACAGACCAGACAGCACCGCCAGCGCCGTGCGCGCGCCGACGCCGCTGATCTTGAGCAATTGCCGGAACACCTTACGCTCCTCTTCGGTGCCGAATCCGAACAGCAGGTGCGCGTCTTCGCGCACCACCAGGTGGGTGTGCAGCGCCACGGTCGAGCCGGTCGCCGGCAGAGTAAAGAAGGTGCTCATCGGCACGTCCACTTCGTAGGCCACGCCGTGCACATCGACCACCACCGTGGGCGGACGTTTTTCGATCAGCTGCCCGGTGATGCGGCCGATCATACCAGCCTCCCGCGTTTCATGCGGTAGCCGCGCGTCGCGAGTTGCCCCAGTCCCATGCCTCCGTGCGCGTGACAGATGGCACAGGCCAGCGCGTCGGCGGCGTCGGCGCTGGGGTCGCCCGGCAGCTTGAGCAGCCGGCGCACCATCGCCTGCACCTGCTCCTTGTGCGCATGGCCGTTGCCGACCACGGCTTGCTTCACCTGCAACGCCGTGTACTCCGATACCGGCAGGCTGTTGATCACCGCGGCACAGATGGCGGCGCCGCGCGCCTGGCCGAGCAGCAAGGTGGATTGCGGATTCACGTTGACGAACACCTTTTCCACAGCGACTTGCTGCGGCTTGATCTCGCCGATCAACTGGCACAGCCCCTCGAGGATGGTCTTGATGCGCTCCGGCAGTTCGCCATCCTGCGGGGTACGGATACAGCCGCTGGTAACGTAAGTCAGTTTCTGGCCAACTTTGTCCAGAATCCCAAACCCCGTCACTCTGAGTCCCGGATCGATTCCCAGAATTCTCATGGTCGGTGAGGCGTGAGGGGTGTGGTGTGGGAGTAATTAAGTAATTAAGTGATTGAGTGACTGGTTTCAATCACCTAATTACTGAATCACCTCATCACCGATTCTTGGCCTCACTCCTCTCGCCTCACGCCTCTCGCCTCACCCTTCCATCATCGCGGTGGTATGGATCTCCTGCACATCGTCGATCGCCTCCAGGGCATCGAGGAGCCTTTGCATTTTCGCCGCGTCGTCTCCCGCCAGCACATTTTCCATCATTGGCTTCATGGTCACTTCCGCGACTTCCGCCTTCAGCCCGCGCTTCTCCAGTTTCTCCTTCACCGCCATGAAATCATTGGGCGCGGTGATGACCTCGATGCTGCTGTCGTCATTGGCAATCACGTCTTCAGCGCCCGCATCCAGCGCCGCGTCCATGACTTTTTCCTCGCTGGTGCCGGGAGGAAACAGCAACTGTCCGCAATGCTTGAACAGGAAGGCAACCGAGCCTTCGGTGCCGAGATTGCCGCCGTGCTTGGCGAACGCATGGCGCACATCCGCGACCGTGCGGATGCGATTGTCGGTCATGCAGTCCACCATGACCGCGGCGCCGCCGATTCCGTAACCCTCGTAGCGCACTTCCTCGTAACTCACGCCCTCGAGCTCACCGCAGCCGCGTTTGATCGCGCGCTCAACGTTGTCTTTCGGCATGTTATTGGCATACGCCTTGTCCATCGCCAGGCGCAGCCGCGGATTGGTGCCCGGGTCGGAGCCGCCCAGTCGGGCGGCCACGGTGATTTCCTTGATGAGGCGGGTGAAAATCTTGCCGCGTTTGGCGTCCGTCGCGGCTTTCTTGTGCTTGATGTTTGCCCACTTGCTGTGGCCTGCCATGACTTCCTCTGCGAAGGCGCTGCTGCGGCGCCGGATGCGAACCGCTGCACCAACCTGATGACGC
>JBOIFZ010000452.1:0-2442 GCA_050741735.1 Burkholderiales bacterium | reverse complement strand
ATGGCGCAGGAAGCCGAACGTGCGCTCGGCCCGATCGACGTTCTGGTGAATTCGGCCGGGGCGGCAAAGCGCTACCCGCCGGACGAATTGAATGCGCAGGCCTGGCATGCGGCGATGGATGCCAAGTACTTCACCTACATCCACGCGATGGATGCGGTGCTGCCGTCGATGCGCAGCCGCCAGCGCGGCGTGGTCGTCAACATCATCGGCACCGGCGGCAAGGTGGCGACGCCGATTCACCTGCCGGGCGGTGCGGCCAACTCTGCACTGATGCTCGCCTCCGTGGGGCTCGCTGGCGTTTACGGAAAATTCGGAGTGCGCATCAACGCCATCAACCCGGGTGCGACCATGACCGGCCGGATCAGGGAAGCGCTGGCGCTGGAGGCGATAGCGAAGGGTGTTGCCGTCGACAAGGTGCTCGAAGACGGGCAGTCGCGGGTGCCGCTGGGCCGCTACGCCGATCCGGAGGACATCGCACGGGTCGCGCTGTTCCTCGCTTCCGGCCTTGCGGCTTATGTAACCGGCGCCATCATTCCGATGGACGGCGGGCTCAACCCGATCATCTGAGCCGACGTTTCAACATGCACTATCACGATCTTCGCGACTTCATCGTCCAACTGGAAAAACAGGGTGAACTCAAGCGCATCACCGTTAGAGTCTCGCCGAATCTGGAAATGACCGAGATCTGCGACCGCGTCCTCAAGGCACAGGGTCCCGCGATCCTGTTCGAGAAGCCAAAAGGTTTCGACATTCCGGTGCTGGGCAATCTGTTCGGCACACCCAGGCGCGTTGCAATGGCAATGGGCGAGGAATCGGTCGCGGCGTTGAAGGAGATCGGCAAACTGTTGGCCTACCTCAAGGAGCCGGACCCGCCACAGGGACTTAAGGACGCCTGGGACAAGCTGCCAGTGCTGAAACAGGTCCTGAACATGGCGCCGAGAGTGGTGTCGGGCGCGCCTTGCCAGGAGATCGTCTGGGAGGGCGCCGCGGTCGATCTCTCCAGGCTGCCGGTCCAGACCTGCTGGCCGGGGGACGCGGGACCGCTGATCACGTGGGGGTTGACGGTCACCCGCGGCCCGCACAAGGCGCGACAGAACCTCGGCATCTACCGCCAGCAGGTGATCGCCCGCAACAAAGTGATCATGCGCTGGCTGGCGCATCGCGGTGGCGCGCTGGATTTTCGCGACCATGACCTCGCCTATCCGGGGCAGACATTCCCGGTTGCGGTGGCGCTCGGCGCCGATCCGGCCACCATCCTCGGCGCGGTGACCCCGGTTCCGGACACGCTTTCCGAGTACCAGTTCGCCGGACTGCTGCGCGGATCGAAGACCGAACTCACCAAGTGCATCGGTTCCGATTTGCATGTGCCCGCTTCGGCAGAGATTGTGCTGGAAGGATGCATCCATCCGGGAGACACGGCGCTCGAAGGCCCGTTCGGCGATCACACCGGCTATTACAACGAGCAGGAACAATTTCCGGTGTTGACGGTCGATCGCATCACCATGCGCCGCAATCCGATTTATCACAGCACCTACACCGGCAAGCCGCCGGACGAGCCGGCGATCCTCGGCGTGGCGCTGAACGAAGTATTCGTGCCGCTTCTCACCAAGCAGTTTCCGGAGATCGTGGACTTCTATCTGCCGCCGGAGGGCTGTTCGTACCGGATTGCGGTGGTGAGCATGCGCAAGCAGTACCCGGGGCATGCCAAGCGCGTGATGTTCGGCATCTGGTCCTACCTGCGCCAGTTCATGTACACCAAGTTCATCATCGTGGTGGACGACGACATCGACGTGCGCGACTGGAAGGAAGTGATCTGGGCCGTCACCACCCGCGTGGATCCGGCGCGCGACCTGTTGATCGCCGAGAACACGTCGATCGACTATCTCGACTTCGCCAGTCCGGTGTCGGGGCTGGGATCCAAGCTGGGGCTGGATGCGACCAACAAGTGGCCGGGAGAAACTGCGCGCACGTGGGGCAAGCCGATTGCGATGGACGCCGAAGTAAAGCGACGAATCGACGAGTTGTGGTCGAACCTCGGACTTTGACTCGCTGAGGAACAGGTTGGAGACAAGATCGAAAATCTAACCACCAAGGCACCAAGACACCATAGAGAGCAATGAAACCGTGAGGCTCATCCTCAGGCTATTGGGTACCGAAAATATCGACATGAAGCCGGCCTCCCTTCGTTCGATGTTATTCTTGGTGTCTTGGTGGTTCGCAATAACAGACATGCCCAACCGTCTAGCGCGCGAAACCAGCCCCTACCTGCAACAACATGCCGATAACCCGGTGGACTGGCACCCCTGGGGCGAGGAGGCGCTGGAACTCGCGCGCGAGCAGGACAAGCCGATCCTGCTTTCGGTCGGTTACTCCGCCTGCCACTGGTGCCACGTGATGGCGCACGAGTCCTTCGAGGACCCGCAGATCGCGGCCAGCATGAAC
>JBOIFZ010000451.1:0-1787 GCA_050741735.1 Burkholderiales bacterium | reverse complement strand
CGGGATCGGAAGGCGAGGCCGGCGGGCTACTTTTTCTGCTTGCTGCAGATGTCGAAACCGTCGCGCCAGCCGGCCGCGTATTGGGGTTCGCGTTTGAAGCGCTGCTCGTCCTTTTTCTGGCCGACCGTGCGCTTCGCGCTCTCGCAGCCGTCGAGATAGCCGGCACGGAACTCGGGCGGGTAACCGCCCAGATTGACATTGGGCTCCTTCTTCTGGGCCGCGCATGCGCACAGCAGGGCGGCTGCCAGCAGCATCGACAGTTTCTTCATGAATTCACCGGTTCCGGTCGCCGGCGTCCTTTTCCTTTTCGACGAGAGTGGCCAAAGTGTCTCGGGACTGCGCGGCAAACGGCCCGCCAAGGGTAACCGCCCGGCGCGCAACCTCGAGTGCCTGCGCAAGCCGTCCCTGCGCATCCAACGTGAGCGCAAGGTTTTTCAGTGCCGGCACCGGGTCGGAGGCCATATCGGCCAGCTTCCTGAATGCAATTTCGGCGGCTTGCCAAGCCTGCAGGGAAAACGCGGTATTGCCAAGCCCCAGTAACGCCAGTTGGTTGTGCGGCCATTTTTCCGTTGCGGCGAAATATGCATCCCGAGCTGCGGCTGCGGAAGCGACCTTCTCGAATGCGACGGCGCCGTGCAAATAATCGCTCTCCGCAACGGTTGCAGGGATGGTTCCGGGCGGCACGGTCACCATGGCCCAGTAGCGGCTGCGTTTCCAGGTGCGCTCGAACGCCGGCATCGCCATCACTTGTCGCTTGGTACGACCCGAGCGAAGAATGATTTCGTCGGCGCCGAGGTCGTAGCCGACCACAACTGCGTAATGCCACATCGGAACCCAGTCCAGGGCAAGGTTCTGCAGCACGATGACCGGTGTGCCGTTGGCTATTTCCGCGAGCAACGCGTCCAGTCTGGGCGGAAGTGTAACGGCCAGCGCGTCGTGACGGCGGGCTGCGGCCAGCATTTCCGGTTGCAGACTGCCACGGCGGGTTGGCAGGAAGACCTGCCGCGCAAGTTCCTCGGGCGTCGCGCCTTTGCCGGCGGCGTTGAGCGTGGTGGCAAGTGCGGCCGGTCCGCATTGAAAATCCTCCTGAGGGAAAAACGGTGATTGGTCCAGCTCGACGGCGTTGGGCAGCGGCGGCGGAGGCGCGCTTCTGAGCGCGCGGCTGTGCGGGGCGGCGCAACCGGCGAGCAGTGCACAGATAAAAAAACGCCCGATAAGGGAGGGAATCGGGCGTGACACACGCAAAAGCGCATTGAAGGGGTTTATTTGATCGGGCGGGTAAAGCTGAACACTTTAGTAAATCCCAGAATGTCGGTTATGAGAAGGACGATAAACACGATCAGAACTGTCCCAAGAACGTCGATCCCGCCGGCGGGAAGCGAATCGAGCTGCTGCGAGAGAGTCCGCGCCTCGTCGTCGGTAAGCGCCGCCACGCGCTGGTTTGCCTCGTCCACGCTCACACCGCGCCTGATGAGTTCCGCCTGGATTTCCGGACGGGCGAGCACTGTGCTGATGGCAACGCGATCCTGAGTTGCCGCCTGTGCTACCTGCCCGGTCGAGATCAGCGCGGCATGGGCGGTCGGAAACGTGGCGACATTGCTGATCGAAAGGGCTACGACACAGGCAATAGAACGTGTCCAGAATCCATTCATCGCGCTCATTGTAGATTGCCGTTTCAGATCAACCCAAGGGAATGACCGTGCCGTTGACCAGCTTGACGCGCTCACCGATGGTGAACGGCGGACGTTGATTTTCGTGGATCGTGAGCAGGGTGCCGTTCTCCATGC
>JBOIFZ010000450.1:0-4695 GCA_050741735.1 Burkholderiales bacterium | reverse complement strand
TGCAGGATGTAAGCCTCGAGGTCGCCGCCCCACAGCCCGTTGTGCACGATCTCGCCGCCGCTGCCCAGCACCGCGGAGATCTCGGTGCCGTACTGGCCCGCGCCGAGCTTGGGCCAGACGATGGTGCCGATCTGCGCTTGCGGCTTGATGATCTTCATTGCCTCGGTGAAGTCTGACCAGGCGTCCTGGCCCCAGGCGTAATTCGGGTTGATGCCGGAGAACGCCTTGAGATCGGGATAGTTCTCCGCGATGTAGCGCGCCGCTGCCACGTTCTCCTGGGTCGCCATGGTGGTGGTGCGGAACACGTACTTGTAGCTGCCCTCCTCGAAGATGCGGTTGGTGGCGCAGTCGAACAGGACGGTGAGCTTCTTCATCTCCTCGGCCACCGGCGCCACCGCCAGGCAGTCGCCGGAGGAGATCACTCCGATCACCAGGTCCACGTTCTGGCGCTCGACCAGGTTGCGGTATTCGGTGACCACCTTGGTTGGGCCGCCGGCTTCGTCGACATACGCCACTTCGATCGGGTGTCCGCCGAACCCCTTCTTTTCATAGCCCGGAATCTGCCCGCCCTTGTTCAGCACGTCCACCAGCAGATCCGAGGCATTCTTGGCCGGTACGCCGAAGGGACCGGCAGCCGGTCCGGACAGAAAGGTAATGACGCCGATTCGGAGCGGAGCTTGCGCCGAGGCGAATGGACTCCCGAGGAGTGCCAATACGAAAAGTGCGGATGTTGCGCCGACGCTGCGCAGGAAACGATTCATGATTGTTCCTCCGGATGGGTCTTTTGTTTTTTGACGGCGCGGACGCCGCCCGCCGCCCCTGACGGTCGTGAGCCCGCCGCGGCTGACAGGCTGCGATTATAACAACTAACTTATGGAGTTTCGGTTCGGCTAGAATCCGCGTGGTTGGCTGGTTTCACGCTTCTTAAGCGCTGATGGACCCTCCTTGAACATCCTCGCCCTCGACACTTCGACGGAATACTGTTCGGTCGCGTTGCTGCATGACGGAAAGCTCACTTTCCGCGAAGAACTCGCCGGCCAGAAGCACTCCGAACTGATTCTGGCGATGATTGACACGCTGTTGGGCGCATCGAATCTTGAGCTGGCGCTTCTGAACGGTGTCGCATTCGGTGCCGGACCGGGATCGTTCACCGGCCTGCGCATCGCCTGCGGAGTCGCGCAGGGGCTGGCGTTCGGTGCCGGGCTTCCGGTTGTGCCGGTCGGAACGCTGCTGGCGCTGGCGGAGGCCGCTGGTGCGCCGAGGGTGGTGGCCTGCCTCGATGCGCGCATGGGCGAGATTTACCACGCTGCTTACCAGCGCAACGGCGCAGGATGGAGCGAAACGGTAATGCCCAACGTATGCAAGGCCGACGCGGCGGCGGCACTGGACGGCGGGGACTGGGTGGGTTGCGGCAACGGTTTCGCGGTGTATGGCGATGCCCTGGCGGCGCGCTATCACGGCCAGCTTGCTCGCGTTCAATCGCATGCTTTTCCTCACGCCCGGGAAGTCGCGCAGTTGGCGTTGCCGATATTTGCTGCCGGCCACGGCGTTCCCGCAGAGCAGGCGGTGCCGCTCTATGTGCGCGACAAGGTCGCCCGTAAAATGCACGAACGACCATGAGTGCCCAGCTCGACAGCCTGCCGAAACTGCGTCCGATGCGCACCGCCGACCTCGATCGGATCATGGAGATCGAGCCGGTCATCTATACGCACCCGTGGACGCGGGGCAATTTCGACGACTCGATGCGGGTCGGCTACAGCTGCTGGGTGATCGATTGCGGAGGGGTGGTGGCCGGCTACGGCGTGCTCATGATCGGCGTCAGGGAGGCGCATCTGCTCAATCTGAGCATCGCGCCGGAGTGGCAGGGACGCGGGCTGGGCCGCTCGCTGCTGGAGCATTTCGTGCGCATCGGCCGCGACAGCGACAGCGACGCACAACAGATGTTCCTTGAGGTACGGCCGTCCAATACGTCGGCGCGGCGGCTGTACGCGGACTTCGGCTTTCGCGACATCAGCGTTCGCCGCGGCTATTACCCGGCAGCCGGCGGGCGCGAGGATGCGATCCTGATGGGACTGATGTTGTGAGCCGCCGGGCGCTGGTCCTCACGGAACTCGGGCTCACGCCCTTGTGGGTGCGCAGACGCGCGGCGCTTGCCGTGCAGGAAACGGACGCAGTTCAAAGCACCGTCCAGGATCTGCAGCCGCTGCCAACGGCGCACCCGCTTCCCGCGGATGACCGCGGCGCGCAGATCGGGGCGATGAACTGGCAACAGCTCAAGTCCGCGGTTGCCACCTGCACCTCGTGCGTTCTCCACAAGCAGCGGCGCCAGGCAGTGTTCGGAGTGGGCGACGAGCACGCCGAATGGCTGTTCGTCGGCGAAGGTCCCGGCGCCGAAGAGGATGCGCGCGGGGAGCCCTTCGTCGGCCAGGCCGGCAAGCTGCTGGACAACATGCTCGCCGCGATCGGATTGAAGCGCGATGACAACGTCTACATCGCCAACGTCGTGAAGTGCCGGCCGCCGGGCAATCGCACCCCCGAGCCCGCCGAGGCCAACGCCTGCGAGCCCTACCTCGCTCGCCAGATCGGGCTCATCAAGCCGAGGCTGATCATCGCGCTCGGCAAGGTCGCGGCACAGAACCTGCTGGGTACCGAGGCGACGATTGCCAGTCTGCGCGGCCGTGCACACGCCTATCGCGGCACGCCCTTGATTGTGACCTACCATCCGGCCTACCTGCTGCGCAACCTCACCGACAAGGCCAAGGCCTGGGAAGACCTGTGCTTCGCGGTGGACACCATGAAAGCGTTGAAACAGGGCGCCAGCACCCCCAATTGATTGCCGTCATCTCTAACCGGGAGAATTCGATGAAACGCATCCTTGCCCTGTTGTTCCTGCTGGTCATTTCGTTCGGCCTCGCCGGCTGCGGCTACAACACGCTGCAAACACGGGACGAGCAGATCAAGGCGGGCTGGGCGGAAGTGCTCAATCAGTACCAGCGCCGCGCCGATTTGGTGCCGAATCTGGTGAATACTGTGAAGGGTTTCGCCTCGCAGGAGAAGGAAGTGCTGCTGGGTGTGACCAATGCCCGGGCGCGCGTCGGCAGCATCCAGGCCACTCCGGAACTGGTCAATGATCCGGAAGCTTTCTCAAAGTTCATCGCCGCGCAGGCGGAGATGACCTCGGCGCTGTCGCGGCTGTTGCTGGTGGTCGAGAACTATCCGCAACTGAAATCCGATGCCAATTTCCGCGACCTGCAGGCGCAACTTGAAGGTACCGAGAACCGTATCGCCGTGGCGCGCCAGCGTTACATTCGCGCGGTGCAGGACTATAACGTCACCGTGCGTTCCTTCCCCAGCAACCTGACGGCGATGCTGTTCGGCCACAAGGTCAAGCCGACATTCGCGGTCGAAAACGAACAGGCCATCGCCAAGCCCCCGGCCGTGGATTTCTCCAAGCCCGAGCCGGCGCAGAATAAGTGACGAAATGATGCTGCTCGTGCGCGCCGCGGCGGCGGTCGCGCTGCTGCTTGCCTTCTGTGCCGCGGCGGAAGATGCGCCGATTCCGTCATTGACGGGCCGCGTGGTGGACCTTGACGGCGCGCTGACCGTGGAACAGAAGCGTGAACTGGAAGCGAGCCTGGAGGCGTTCGAGACGCGCAAGGGCAGCCAGATCGCGTTACTGATCACCGGGTCGACCTTTCCCGAGCCGATCGAATCATTCGCCATCCGGGTGGCAGAGGCATGGAAGATCGGCCGCAAGGGCGTGGACGACGGCATCGTCGTGGTCATCGCCAGGAGCGACCGGGCGATGCGCATCGAGGTCGGTTATGGGTTGGAAGGCGCCGTGCCGGATGCCGTCGCCAAACGCCTGATCGAAGAGGAATTCATCCCCAAATTTGGCGGGGGCGATTTCTATGGCGGTTTGCGCGCGGGACTGGATCGCCTCATGCGGGTCATCGACGGCGAGCCGCTGCCGGCGCCGAAGCAGGACACCGGCCGTGGCAGCGAGCTGGGCTCCATCGAGGCCTATGTCGTCCTGTTCATGGCGATCGTGATCGCGGTCGGCGGCTTGTTGCGAGCGCTGTTCGGGCGGTTGCCCGCCGCCACGATCGTCGGCCTCGGTACCGGCTTGCTCGCCTGGCTCATCGTCGCGCCGATCATTGTCGCGGTGCTGGTGGGCATCGTCGCCCTAATCTTTACGCTGGTCGGTGGCGGTCATCGCGGCGGATTGGGCGGCGCGATGGGAAGTGGCGGCTTCGGCCGGGGTGGCTTCGGTGGCGGTGGTTTCGGCGGTGGCGGATTCAGTGGTGGTGGCGGCGGGTTTGGTGGCGGCGGCGCTTCGGGGCGCTGGTGAAATGAAACTCGCGCGCATGCTGCGTCACCTGACGATGCCGCAATGGCGGGCCGGCCAGGTGTTGCCACGGGGAGCACTGCTGCGAATCGAGAATGCCATCGCCGCGTCGGAGTCGCGCCACTCCGGACAAATCCGATTCGCCGTGGAGAACGCGCTAGATCTGCAATCCTTGCTGCGCGGCGAATCGGCGCGCGAACGCGCTGTCGAAGTGTTCGCGGCGTTGCGAGTCTGGGACACGGAATCCAACAACGGCGTGCTGATTTACCTGTTGCTCGCCGATCGTGATGTCGAGATCGTCGCCGACCGTGGCATTCACGAAAAAGTCGGCGGCCGCGCCTGGGAAG
>JBOIFZ010000449.1:0-14763 GCA_050741735.1 Burkholderiales bacterium | reverse complement strand
TGGCGGCCGATTTCCGGCCATTTGCGGCATGCCTGCCTGGCCGATAGAGTGATCTATCGGCTGCGGCAGTCGAGCCGCAACTGTCTCGGAACTCGACTCGCCATCATCCCGAGTCCCCCATGAATTATCCAGGTTAAGCCGGTACGGGCTCGATGCCGGCGCGTAGCAACAGCGTTCGCATCATCGGCGGCGAGTGGCGCCGTCGTCTCATCCACTTTGCCGGCACGGCGGACCTGCGACCTACTCCGGATCGGATGCGCGGGACCCTGTTCAACTGGCTGGGACAGGACCTCACCGGTGAGACCTGTCTGGATCTGTTCGCCGGCAGCGGCGCGCTCGGGTTTGAAGCCGCCTCGCGCGGCGCCAGGCAGGTGGTGATGGTGGAACGCGACGCGCAGATATTCCGCGCGCTGCAAGCGACACACAAAATGCTTGGCGCCGCGCAGGTTGAACTGGTGCGCGCCGATGCACTGGCATTTCTGCGATCCGATACGCGCCGGTACGACGTGGTGTTTCTGGATCCGCCCTACCATCTGGATCTGCTGCCACGCCTGTTGCCGCTGTTGCCAAGCCGTCTTAACGGCGGCTCGCGCGTCTACCTTGAATCCGACCGGCTGCCGGAATTGCCAAAGGGCTACGAGGTGCTGCGCCAATCCCGCGCCGGGCGGGTGCATGGTCTCCTGATAAAATGGGTTCAATCATGAAAACGCGAACCAGCAGGGCCATCTATCCCGGCACCTTCGACCCGATCACGCGCGGCCACGAGGACCTGGTGCGCCGCGCCGCGACTTTGTTCGACGAAATGATCGTCGCGGTGGCCGACAGCCGGGGAAAAAGCCCGTTCTTCACCGTCGAAGAGCGCGTGGCGATGGCCAGAGAAACACTGGCGCCTTTCGACAACGTGAGGGTGGAGGGCTTTTCAGGACTGCTGATGGACTTCCTGCACAAGCACGACGCCAAGATCATCCTGCGGGGGCTGCGCGCGGTTTCGGATTTCGAGTACGAGTTTCAGATGGCCGGAATGAACCGCAACCTGTTTCCAGATGTCGAAACCTTGTTCCTGACGCCTGCGGAGCAGTACATGTTCATCTCCGCCACCATGGTGCGCGAGATCGCCAGCCTGGGCGGAGACGTCTCACCGTTCGTCAACCCAATCGTGATTCCGCGGTTGAAGGCGAAAGTGCGGAAGTGAGTTCAATATGGCCCTGATGATCACCGACGAATGCATCAACTGTGACGTGTGCGAGCCCGAGTGCCCGAACAACGCCATTTTCCAGGGCGAAGAGATCTACCAGATCGATCCGGACAAATGCACCGAGTGCGTCGGTCACTACGACCGGCCGCAATGCCAGGAAGTCTGCCCGGTGGACTGCATCCCGCTGAACCCGGCATTGGCGGAAACGAGGGAGCAACTCTACGACAAGTATCTGCGCCTGACGCAGCAGACGGTCAAGACTTTGGTCTGAACCTGCACCGGCCGGAGCCTCCTACTGCGGCCGGCGATGTCCGACGCCGTATTTGGCGTAGATGCGGGTGAGACTGCCGTCGGCCAGCATTCTGTCGAGTACCTCGTTGACGACATCCACCAGTGCCTGGTCCGATTTGCGCAACCCCACCGCAACTTCCCAGGTGAGCTGAGGCTCGCTGTCGAAGGCATTCACCAGCCGCAGCCCGGATTGCGGGTGCTCGAGAATGTAATAGCTCATGGTTGCCATGGATATCGCGGCACCGTGCAACTCGCCCTTCTCCAGATCCTCCACCATGTCGGACTGGAAGGCATAGGGCGAAGTGCTTTTGCCGGCCTTGCCGAGGACCATGCTGGCATACGAGCTGACCATCACCCCGATCTTCTGGCCCTTTTTCAATTCCTTGAAGTCGCTGATGGACTCGGCATCCCGCCCGAGACCAAGCGCGACCCCCGATTTCTGGTAAGGACGCGACAGGCGCAGCCTGCCCTCGTGGACTTCCGGGTCATTGATGCTGTCGAGCATCATGTCGCAATTGACGACGTTGGCGCGCCGGCGCGGCAGGATCCACTCTATGTTCAGCGACACCCCGAGGCCTTCGGCGATAGCACGTCCGATTTCGATCTGGAATCCGGGAGCATCCGGTTTGTTGCTGGCGTAGGGGAGCGCGTCGCGATTGGCGCACATGGAAATGGCGCCCAGCGATTTCACTTCGGCTAGCGTGCGGGCATCGGCATTCTCGGCGGCCGGCAAAAACAATGCGGCACTCATGCACGCAAACGCAAACCCGGCGCGCCTCCGGGACATGTTCATCGATCGGTTCATGGGTTCTGGGGCTCTTCCCCGGGTTTGAGATTACGGATGAATTTCACGATCTGGTGGATCTGATCGTCGTTGAAGGCAGTGCCAAAAGCCGCCATGCGGCCCGGCATGCCGTTTTTAATCCGGTTGAACAGGAACTCGTCGTTTCTCTCCGAGTTCATCAGCTGCGGTCCTTTGGAGGCCTTGCGGCCGTAGTTTTCGTGACAGAAGCCGCAGATGTTGCGAAACGTGCTCTTCACGTCCAAGGGTTTGGGCGCAGTCTTGGTCTCTTCGGCCAAAGCCTCGCCGGCCAGGCTAACGGCAAGGGCAGCGCCCGCCAGCAGGCCCTTGATCGGCAATTGAGTTGTACTCAAAGCACATTCATCCTCTTGCCAAATTGATTCTTGGATACTCGACGTCAAAATATTTCCGGGCAGCGCTTGTTAATAACGCGCTTGCACTGCTTCCGATGACGATAAAAAAGGGCGGGGACGAAACTCCCCGCCCTGGTTGATTCGGCCATTATGGCCGATTGTAGTTCCGGTTACTGCAACGCAAACACCTTCAGCACGCCGGAGTCCTTCGGCATGCTCTTCCACGGCTCGCCAAACCAGTCGCCGTAGCCGTCGCCGACCAGCGAACCCCAGCCGGTCATGACCGCGACGTACTGCTTGCCACCGGCCAAATAGCTGATGATGCCGCCGCCATGGCCCTGGCCGTTGTTGTGCGACCACAGCTTCTTGCCGTTGGATGCGTCGAAGGCAACGAACATTCCGTCGGCCTCCGGCACAAACAGCACGCCGCCGCCGGTGCTCAGCAGGCTGGCATGGGGGGTTGCACCGGGGTAGGTGATTTCGAACTTGACCTTGCCGGTGATCGGATCGCGCGCACGGATGTGTCCGCTCATCGATTTCTGGCCCTTGGGCGGCACGAACACGAAGTCCGCGCCGATGTTCAACTGCACCACGGGTTCCGTGATCGGCTCGGTCTTCACCACCGTAAGGTCGATACACCATTCGTAGCCGACCCGGTAGAACAGGCCGGTCTTCGGGTTGTAGGTCCCCGCATTCCAGCTCGACCCGCCTGCGATTGCCGGGCACAGGTTCTCGTGCTTGCCTTCCGTCAGGTCACGGCGTCCGACCAGCGTGCCGTCGGGTTTGATGTCTTTGACGAAATTGATGGCATCCACAACCCTGTATACATTGACGGGTTTGGCGGCACGGTCAAACACGAAGTTGAAGCCGCTCTTGTTGGGGTGCACGACATACTTCTTGCCGTCACGCTCCAGGAAAACGAACTCGCCCATGGAGGAATCGTAGTCCCATGGGTCGTGCGGCAGTTCCTGGTGAAACCCCTTCAAATTGCCGGTGTCCGGATCCAGCAGGATGACCGATGTAATGTAGAGGTTGATGCCGGGACGCGCACCTTCCGTCATCCACTTGTCACCCGACCAGTCGTACAGCGGCGCCGGGTTGGCAGTACCCCACCATACCGAATTGGTCTCGGCATCATAGCTGCCAGCCATCCAGCCGCCGCCGCCGCCGACCTTCCAGGAGTCGTTAAGCCAGGTGTCGCGCCGGTCGCTCGCAGTGCCTTCGTTGCCGCCCACGGTGAAGAACTCCCAGACCTTTTCGCCGGTCTTGGCGTTCACCCCGAAGATCGGGCCGCGGTAGGGCCATTCGCCGCCCTGCGAACCGATGATGATCTTGTCCTTGACCAGCAGCGGCGCGCCGGTGAAGCCGACCGTCAGCTTCTCCGAGTCGATCAGCTTGGTTTCCCAGCTGAGCTTGCCGGTCTTCATGTCGACCGCAGCCAGCTTGCCATCGAGGGTGCCGATGAAGATATTGCCGTAGCCGGCGGCGAGACCGCGGTTATAGGGCGAGTGGGTTTGCCGTGCCACCAGGTCCTCGTTCAGCTTCTGCTTGTAGGTCCACAGGATCTTGCCGGAGGCGCCGTCCAGCGCATAAATCTGGTTGTACGGGCTGGAGTAATAGAGCACGCCGTCGATGGCCAGCGGGAAGCCTTGCAGGCCGCGATTGGCGCGGGAAGCCGTATGCGACCAGGCTTCCGTAAGCTTGCCGACGTTCTTGGTGTTGATCTGATCCAGCGGACTGTAGTGCCAGGATTTGTAAGAGCCGTGATACGTGAGCCAGTTGCCTTTTTCGAGTTCTTTGTCCGCGTTCAACACGCGGTTGCCGTCGACATCCGCGGCGAAGGAACTTCCGGCGAAAAGCAGCCCCGCCGAAAATGCCGTCGCCAGCGCTGCGCGCGCAAAGCGAGTCTTGTTGCTGTTCATGATGATTTTCCTCTCAAAGTTTTTCGTTCTTCCCCAAGAAACTGCGATGTCGCCGTTGGGTCGTTCTTTGGATTAATACCGGCAGGCGGGCGACTTACCGTACCTGATCCACTCCTAGTGCCAAACTGCTGGAGGCGCAACAACGGCCTCGAATCCGGGATTGTGGGCCCGGTTTCGCACTTCGGTACTGGGTGATTCTCGGGATGTTTTCCTGGCTAGTCAAGGGAAAGTAAGCCATTGCCAGCGAACACAAGTTGAATTAGAAGGCCCCGCGGGGCGTTAGCGCTGGCACTTCGGGCAATAAAAGGTCGTGCGCTGTCCCTGGCGCAACAGCCGGATGGCCCTGCCGCACACGCGGCAGGGCTGGCCGCTTCTGCCATAGGCGTAATAATTCTGCTGGAAATAACCAGGGTTGCCATCGGAGCCGACAAAGTCGCGCAGAGTGCTGCCGCCGGCGTCGATGGCCGCGCTGAGCGTATCCCGAATCGCTTGCACCAGACGGTCGCAGCGTTCACGAGAAACTTTGCCGGCCGCGGTCTTCGGGTTGATTCCGGCGCGGAACAGCGACTCGCTGGCGTAAATGTTGCCCACGCCCACCACGGTATGGCTATCCATGAGTACCGTCTTAATTGCGGCGCGGCGGCCGCGGGTGCTGGCGTGCAGCCAGCCGCCATCGAACTCGGCGCCGAGCGGTTCCGGCGCGAGATCGGCCAGCAAGGGGTGGGAATACGGATCCTGCGCTGCCCATAGCACCGCGCCGAAACGGCGCGGGTCTGTGAGCCGCACGATCATTCCGGAGTCGAGCACCAGGTCGAAGTGATCGTGCTTCCCTGCAGGGGTTACGCGCGGCAGCACTCGCAGGCTGCCCGACATTCCCAGGTGCACGATCAGCCAGCCAATGCCGCAGCCCATCAGCAGATACTTGGCGCGGCGCTCCACCGTGCGCACGGTGCAACCGCTGATGCGCGCACCAAGATTGCGCGCAATCGGCCAGCGCAGATTGCGGTTGCGCACCACCACCGTCTCCACACGCCTGCCGACCAGGTGGGGGACCAGTCCCCGGCGGGTGATCTCTACCTCGGGCAGTTCGGGCACGTGTCGCGTTTACTTCCCGGCAACCACGTGGGGGTCGAGCATACGTCTGCCGACTTCGGCGCCGAAGCGGTACTGCATGTTTTCGTCGCTGCGCACCAGCAGGAACTCCGGCTGTTTCTGCACTATTTCCATGGGGACCTTCTTCCCATCCTTGAACTGCACGACCAGGCGGTCCTTGCCGCGCGTCCTGCGGCGCGACTCAGCGCCAAGACTGGAGGTGAAACGCCACTCGTCGGCCCAGCGGTTGAAATCATCCTGCGACAGCGCTTTGCGCTGTTGTACCGGATACGCACCTTCGATGCTCCAGGTGCCCCGGTCATCCCTGACGATGCGGTAGCGTCCGAAGTCGAAGGCGACTGGCACTTCCGCGTCGTCGAGCAGTTTGCGGCTCACCAGCTTGGTGACCCCGGTGGGTATGCCGTAGCCGTAAAAAGGTGCCACCAGATAGACCGCTCCCGCGGTCGCGACATACTGTTCGTAGGTGACGTCATTGACGCGGCCGAAGGCGAAGGCCTGTTCGTTGAGCGTGAGCTTCACTTGCGGCGGGTCGAGCTCGTAGCGGCCGGGATCGCCGGGCGGCAATTTGTGCTTGGCGGTGGCCGTGGCAATGTCGGTCAGCCGATCCACCTGGATCGGATCGGCGCGGGTTTGCAGCGGCGCGCTGATGCGCCAGCCGCCGTCGCGTTTTTGCAGCTGGATGGTGGGGCTGCCGCGGCGTTCCACGGTGATGCGGTTGATGTCGTCGCGCTTCAGCTGCGTAAGTCTTGTTCCCGGATCGGACTGTTCCTTGGAGCGGTAGAAGGCATACAGCGCCAGACCTGTCAGCAACAGGACCAGCACCAGGTTTACGAGGACTTTGGATTTCATGCCTTGCGGCGGCGCCACCAGATCACGCCGCCGGCGACCAGGAAGACCAGCGGCAAGACCACCAGGAAACCGATGCCGATCAGCGCCAGACCCGTGCGCGACAATTCCAGCGAAAGATCCGAACGGGTGCGCGGCTGAACCGTGATCAGCGCCTCGTCCCCCGCCAGCCAGTTGACCATGTTCACGCCCAGGTCGAGGTTGCCGAGCAACCCGACATACTGGTTCGACAGGAAAAAGCCGGTGCCGGCAACCACGATGCGTTGCTTGCGGCTGCCAAGGTCGCGCTCCAGCGCGGCCGCGACCACGATCGGGCCATGGATGTCGCGGTTGCGGTCGAACGCGACTTTGTCATTGATACCGCCGGTCTCCAGCCAGCCGTCCTGCGCCGCTTCCACCAGCGGCTGGAAATGCCACTTCGTTCCCTTGTTGGCCGCGATGCGGCGCGCGTACGGAAACACGCTGGTGATCGAGGAATTCTCGGTGATGCGATGCGGACCGTAGCTCGAGGCCAGCGCGAAAGCCGCCGGCAGTTTCAGGCCGCCAGCGCGCGGGTCCACCACTGTGCCGGAAATCAGGTCCAGGCCCAGTTCGTCGGCGAGTGCCTGCAGTCCGCGCAGCGAGTCGTTGTCGATCAGCCACAGCAGATTGCCGCCCTTCTCCACCCAGCGCCGGATCTTGCCCACTTCGCCGGGCAGCAGATCCACGCGCGGTCCGGCGATGATCAGCACGCTCAGGTTGTCCGGAACATCCTGCGCCTGCGCCAGGTTCAGCGCCGCGGTCTTGAAACCCTTGGCGGCAAGCTGATTGCCGAACTCGCCCAGATCGTGATTGCCGCGGCCGTCGAACTTGCGCTCGCCGTGCCCGTCCAGGGACATCAGCTGGCGCACCGAAGAGCGCGCCAGCCTGACCAGCAAATTGGTGAGTTCCTGCTCGGTGAGGTTGGTGAGGTGTTCGTTTCTACCGTTGTACTCGATCACCAGCTCGCCGTTCATGCGCACCCCCGCCGCCTGCGCTTTCTGCGGCTGCTCGCGCGGATCGACGAATGCCAGCATGAAGTCCTTCTTGGCGCGCTGATACGGGGCGAGGAAAGTCTGGACGGTCTTGCGGACGTCGCCCTCGGTGTCCTGCGCCGTGGCGTAGGCGGTGACGCTGATCGGTCCGGCCATCTGCTTGAGCACCTCGGCGGAAGCCTGCGACAAGGTGTTGCGTTGGCTTTGCGTCAGATCCCACTGAATCTTGACGTCCCGGGTAACCCAGGCGATGGCGGTTGCCAGCCCGAGCAGCAGCACGACGAACAGGCCGTTCTGGAGCAGCAGTTGCAGTCTCAGTTTGCGATTCAGTTTCATGCGCGCAGGCGATCGGCATCGAGACGCCGGATCGAAAGGGTGAGAAAAGTTGCGGTCAGCAGCGCGAAGTAGATCAGATCCGTGACTGCGATCGAACCGTTCATGAAGTTCTCGAAATGCTTCAGCAGCGACAGCAGGTGCATCGGGCTGTCCGGGTCCGAGGCGGCGATGTTCGCCAGCCACAGCACCAGAAACGCCGCCAGCGTGCCGATGGCCGCCACCACCGGGTGGGTGGTGAGGCAGGATACGAACAGGCCGATCGCGGCGAAGCTTCCAGTCAGCAGCAGCAGGCCGAGCAGATTGGTGGCCATCAGTCCCAAGTCCAGTTTGCCGCCCACCAGCAGCGACAGTCCCATCAACGCAATCAGGCCGCCGACGATGGCGAGGAAGGCCAGCGTGGCGAGGAACTTGCCGAGCACGATTTGCGTCATCGATATCGGCGCAGACATGAGCATGGTCATGGTCTGGTTGCGGCGCTCTTCGGCCACCAGCCGCATGGTCAGCAGCGGCACCGACATCAGCAGCACGATCGAGGCGATGCCGGCAATCGGCACCACCACGATTTCAGTGAGCCCGGGCGCATTGGGCACGCGCGCGAGCTGCGCCTGAATGGTCAGGAAGTAGTCCACCCGGGTGAGAAAGATCCACGCCAGGATGATTTGCAGGAACGCCAACACCACCCACGCCAGCGGCGAGGCGAACAGCGTCCTCAGTTCCTTGGTGACGATGGTCCAGATCACGTGGACGCCCCTTCACTTTGATCGTCTTCGCGCTGAGTTAAATGGGCGAACACCTCTTCCAGGCTCGCCAGCGCCGGTTGCAACAGATACAGGTCCCAGTTGCGCTCGACAGCGGCCCGCACCAGGGTGTCGGTGGGATCGATGCCGCTGCGCGGGCGCACCCGGAAAAGGTTGGCATTGATGGCATCGACTTCGGCATCGACGGCCGCGCCGGCGATCTCTGCAAGCGGCGGTGGATTGCGCAGGCCGATCTGCAGGGCCTGGCCGCCGCGGAACTGCTTGAGTCCGGCGATGCTGTCGTAGAACACCACTTCACCGCGGTGCAGGATCTGCACCCGGTCGCACACCGCTTCCACTTCGGGCAGGATGTGGGTGGACAGGATGACGCTGTGATCGCGCCCGAGGTCGCGTATCAGCGCGCGGATCTCGCGAATCTGGTTCGGGTCCAGGCCGATGGTGGGCTCGTCGAGAATGATTACGTCGGGTTCGTGGATGATCGCCTGGGCGATGCCGACGCGCTGCTGATAGCCCTTCGACAGTGAGCCGATCAGCCGCTTGCCCATGTCCGCGAGCCCGCAGCGATTCTTGGCGCGCTCCACCGCCGGTTTCAGGGCGCTTTTCTTGAGTTTGTGCAGGCGCCCTGCCAGGCGCAGGTACTCATCCACCTTGAGTTCACGGTACAACGGCGGCACTTCGGGCAGATAGCCGATGCGCGATTTCGCCTGGGTGGGCATGTCGATAAGGTCGATGCCGCAGATGTACACTTCGCCGCTGGTCGGCGCGAGATTGCCGGTGAGCATCTGCATGGTGGTGGTCTTGCCGGCGCCGTTGGGCCCGAGCAGGCCCAGCACTTCGCCGCGCCTGAGTTCCAGCGACACGTCGCGCACCGCACGATGGGCGCCGTAGCTGCGCGTCAGTGCCTGCGCGGAAACGGTCAATTCAGAGCTTGCCGTGGTGGTCATGCCCTCGCCTTGTCTGGAAATTTTGGAAATTTATGCCTTTGCTGTTGCAACCCCTTTTGTTTTCAGCGCCTTCTGAATCCGGGCGTCAACGCCGCAACAGATGCCGGCGGACGGGTCGGGGTTACTTGTGATGGCCGCCAAATATACCTAAACTGTGGTCCGGGTTGAAGAACTTCGCGCGCGGCCATGCCCTATAAAGTTCAGTTACGCGCATTTGTTCCATCTCACGGCCCCAACCACTCCATGCCGTCATTGCTTTCCTGTCTCGCCCCGTTGTTGACCGCGTCCTGCCTGACGCTGAGCGCCTGCGCCCAGTCGGGAGCGCGCGCCGGCTCGCCTGAGTTTGCCGCGGACGGCGTGATGGCTTCCGAGGCGTCCATGGACTGGTCGGCGCAGGCCACAGACCCTAGTGAAGGGTCTGGTCCGGAGGACAGCTTTGAAGAACGCGCCCGGCGCGTCTTCGGCACGCAATCGCTGTCTCCGGCCGACCTGCCCGGTCGCGATTTGGATTCGGATCTGCTCTACAAGTTTCTGCTGGCCGAGATTGCAGCTCAGCGCGGCAACTACCAGGTTGCGGTGCAAGCCTATCTCGAGATGGCCAGGTCCACGCACGACCCGCGCCTTGCCCGGCGCGCCACCGAACTGGCCTTGTACGGACGGCAGACCGAGATGGCGCTGGAAGCCGCCAAGATCTGGCTGGCCGCAGAGAAGGGTTCGACCGCGGCGCGGCAGACGCTGGTGACATTGTTCGTCACCACCAATAACCTGCAGGCGGCCACGCCGCTGCTTCAGGAAATTCTCGCCGGCGAGGGCGCCAACGTCGGGTCGTCGCTGACGCAGTTGCACGTTTTGCTGGCCAAGCACCCCGACAAGAACGCCGTGCTGGCACTGGTGAAAGATCTGGTCAAGCCGTATCGGCAGTTGCCCGAGGCACACTTCGCGTTGGCGCAGGCGTCGCTGGCGGCCAATAAATATGATGCGGCGTTGGCGGAAATCCGCGAAGCATTGCGCATCAGGCCGGACTGGGAAGCGGCGGCGCTGTTCCAGGCGCAGGCGCTGACCAGCGAGTCGCGCGCCAAGTCGCTCGACTACATGAAGGGTTTCCTGGCCGCCAATCCGAATGCGCAGGAAGTGCGCCTGAATTACGCCCGCCAGCTGATCGGCGAGAAGAAGTTCCCCGAGGCGCGCTCCGAGTTCCAGCGACTGCTCGACGACAATCCGCAGAATCCCGACATCGCGGTAACGGTGGCGCTGCTGTCGGTGCAGATCAACGACCTGGACGCGGCGGAAATGCAGTTGAAGCGGGTGCTGGAACTGAACTACAAGGACCCCGACAGCGTGCGTTTCCACCTCGGGCAGATCAATGAGGAGCGCAAGCGCTTCGACGAGGCGGCCCGATGGTACCTCGCGGTCGAAGGCGGAGAGCAGTTCGTGATGGCGCATGCGCGCTACGCGTTCATGCTGGCGCGGCAGGACCGCGTTGCCGAAGCACGCGCCTATCTGCAGGGACTGCAGCCGCAGAATGAGGCGCAGCGCGTGCAGATCGTGCAGGCCGAGGCGCAACTAATGCGCGAAGCGAAAGCCTACAGGGAATCGTTCGACATACTCAAGACCGCGCTCGATACCGATGCGGACAATCCGGATCTGCTCTATGACATCGCCATGGCGGCGGAGAAGCTCGACCGCATCGACGTGGTTGAGACCAGCCTGCGGCGGCTGATCGCGCTCAAGCCGGACCACGCGCAGGCCTACAACGCGCTCGGCTACACGCTGGCGGACCGCACCGATCGGCTCGCCGAAGCGCGCGACTACATCGAGAAGGCGCTCAAACTTTCGCCCGAGGACCCGTTCATTCTCGACAGCATGGGCTGGGTGCAATACCGCCTCGGCAATCATGCCGAAGGACTGCAATACCTGCAGCGTGCGTTCGTCCAGCGTCCCGACCCCGAGATCGCCGCGCACCTGGGTGAAGTACTTTGGGTGAAAGGCGACAAGAGCGAGGCCGAAAAAGTCTGGCGCGACTCGCTGCGCGACAACCCCGGCAACGAAGAGCTGCAGAAGGTCATCAAGAAATTCCTGCCCTGAGGCGCATCGGTGCCTCTTCGCTTTCGTTTTTTCGCGACCGGTATCGTCCTTGCCGTGGTGGCGGGCTGCGCGGCCCCGCGCGCGCCGCAGGCGCTGCCGGCCTCCAATGCCGGCATCGACACGTTCTCCCTCACTGGCCGCGTCGCGGTCAAGCTGGAACAACGCGGCTACTCGGCCAAGTTGAGCTGGCGGCATGCGGCTGCCGGCGATCGGCTGCGCCTGCTGTCCCCGGTCGGCTCGGTGATCGCCGAAATCGAAGCCGATGCGTCCGGGGCGATGCTGACGACCGGGGACAAAAAGGTGTATCGCTCCGGCGACGTGCAGGCGCTGACCCGCGAGGTATTGGGCTGGGACCTGCCGCTCGAAGGCCTGCGGCACTGGGTGGTCGGACGAGCCGAGCCGGTGGTTCCGGTGCAGGCCGAGCAGCGCGACGTGCGCGGCCGGCTGACCAGACTCACGCAGAACGATTGGCGCATCAGCTTTCTTGCCTACGCTGGAGACAGCGCGCTGCCGGCGCGCATGGCGCTCGCGTACAACCGTCTCACCCTTCGGTTGATCATCGACCGCTGGGACCTGACCGAATGAACCTCGCTGCAAAGTCTGGTGCGGCGGGTACCGCCGCGGCGCGGTTTGCTGCGCCGGCCAAGCTCAATTTGTTCCTGCACATCATCGGCCGCCGCGCAGACGGCTATCACTTGCTGCAGACCGCATTCCGCTTGATCGACTACGGCGACGAACTGGGATTCTCGGTGCGGGACGACGGCGTGGTGCGCAGAGTCACCGTGCTTGCAGGCGTGCCCGCCGAGGCCGACCTGTGCGTGCGTGCGGCACGGCTGCTCAAGGACCGCGCCAGGTCCCGCCTCGGCGTGGATATCGAGCTGGTCAAGAGGCTGCCCGTGGGAGGCGGCCTGGGCGGCGGCAGTTCCGATGCCGCGACCACGCTCATCGTGTTGAACCGCTTGTGGCAAACCGGGCTCGCACGCGCGCAACTTCAGGAGCTGGCGCTGGAACTGGGCGCCGACGTTCCGGTGTTCGTGTTCGGGCGCAGCGCCTTTGCCGAAGGGGTCGGCGAGCGCCTCGCCGCGCTCCAGCTGCCGCCTGCGTGGTACGTGGTTCTGATACCGGAAGCGACTGTTTCCACTGCGGAAATCTTCTCCGCGCCTGAATTGACACATAATACGAATGCAATCACAATAGCGGCCTTTTCGGTCGGCCAAGGCCGCAATGATCTCGAGCCGGTGGTGTGCCGGCGCTATCCGCAAGTGGCCCGTCATCTCGAGTGGTTGCGCCAGTACGGCGACGCCCGCATGACCGGATCCGGGGCCTGCGTGTTTTGCGGGTTCGAAACCGAGGCGCAAGCTCAGCGGGTTCTGTCGGCGCTGCCGGCAGACATGCGGGGATTCGTGGCGCGCGGACTGGACCGGCACCCTCTGTGGTCGGAGGGCAATTAGGACTCTTGGGGAGTCGCCAAGTGGTAAGGCACCGGATTTTGATTCCGGCATTCGTAGGTTCGATCCCTACCTCCCCAGCCATGCTAGAGACTGGTCGCTTGAGACTAGAGACTAGAAGGCGCCAGCCGCCGGAGTATCTGCGGCGCAGGTTGTTTTACCGCCGTGAGGGTTTGTTTTTTTCTAGTCTCCAGTTTCCAGTTTCTAGTCTCTAGAATGGCCTACGACAGCTTGATGGTGTTTACCGGCAACGCGAATCGCAAGCTTGCCGAGGACGTCGTCAAACACCTCAACATCCCGCTCGGGCGTGCCACCGTGGGCCGCTTCAGCGATGGCGAGGTCATGGTGGAGCTGCTGGAAAACGTGCGAGGCAAGGACGTATTCGTGCTGCAGTCGACCTGCACGCCCACCAACGACAGCCTGATGGAAATCATGCTGATGGCGGATGCGCTGAAGCGCTCCTCGGCCGGGCGCATCACCGCGGCGATTCCCTACCTGGGCTACTCGCGGCAGGACCGGCGCCCGCTCTCGGCGCGTGTGGCGATCAGCGCCAAGGTGGTGGCCAACATGCTGGTGGTGGCGGGTGTGGACCGGCTGCTGACGATGGATCTGCATGCGGACCAGATCCAGGGGTTTTTCGATATCCCGGTGGACAACGTCTACTCGGGGCCGATTCTGCTGGGCGACATCTGGAAGCTCGGCCATAAGGATCTGGTGGTGGTCTCGCCCGACGTCGGCGGCGTGGTGCGCGCCCGTGCGCTGGCAAAGCGGTTGGAATCGGACCTTGCCATCATCGACAAGCGTCGTCCGCGTCCCAACGTGTCGACGGTGATGAACATCATCGGTGACGTGGCGGGTCGCACCTGCGTCATCATGGACGACATGGTGGACACCGCGAATACGTTGTGCGAAGCGGCCGCCGCGCTGAAAGAGGCGGGCGCGCTGAAGGTGCTGGCTTACTGTACCCACCCCGTATTGTCGGGCAAGGCGATCGAGCGCATCGAGGATTCGGTTCTGGACGAGGTGGTGGTGACCGATACCATCCCGTTGCGGGAGGAGGCGAGGAACTGCAAACGCATCCGCCAGTTAAGCATCGCGGCGCTGCTGGCCGAGACGATGCTGCGAATCAGCAACGAAGACTCTGTCAGCTCGCTATTCATGGAATAGCAAGGTGAGTCGTGAGTGTTGAGTGTTAAGTTTTGAGTTTTGAGTTATGAGTTGAAGAGCGAATTAAAGCCTGTCACTCAACACTCAAAACTCAAAACTCAACACTGGTTTTTCAACACTGGCGTCAACGTCAGGAGAGCAACATGGCAAAGATCGAAATCAATGCGATGTCCCGCTCGCTGCAGGGAACGGGTGCGAGCCGCCGTCTGCGCAGAACGGGCAAGGTGCCGGGAATCGTCTATGGAGGCGAACAACCGGTGCAGAACATCGAGCTGGATCACAATTCGCTGTTCCACAAGCTCAAGCAGGAGGCCTTCCACGCCTCGATTCTGGGAATGAACCTGGACGGCAAGAAGGACCGCGTGCTGTTACGCGACGTGCAGATGCATCCGTGGAAGCAACAGGTATTGCATGTCGATTTCCAGCGGGTTTCGGCCAACAAGAAGATTCACATGAAGGTGCCGTTGCACTTCATCAACGCCGACATCGC
>JBOIFZ010000448.1:0-1920 GCA_050741735.1 Burkholderiales bacterium | reverse complement strand
CCGGCGGCGCGACCCGCATCGAGCGCGCGCTCCTCCTGGACGTGCCGCCCTCGATCGACGCCAACGAGATCACAGACAAGGGCTCGATCAACCAGCGCGCGGTGCTCGAGCATCGCGCCGCGCTGGTCGAGGAACTCTACGCCCCGCTCCCTTCGCCTCGCGTCCTCTGCGCTCGCCGCATTCAATAGAGCAATAAATCGTTCACCACAGAGGACACAGAGAACACAGAGGAAAGTCAAGACCAGAAACAAAGGAGGATAATAAGCTTCAACTTGCGGATGCTGTTACAAAGTCGACATTGACGGCAGAACTTACGGACAGACATCTCGCCCTTTCCCCCCAGTTCGTTTTTCCTCGTATTTGTTCTTCCTCTGTGTTCTCTGTGCCCTCTGTGGTAAAACTTTTGTCTTGAACATGCTATTCCATGGTCCGAGGCAGCCACAGCGAGATCACGGGAAAGGCGCACAGAACCACCACCCGGACGAGGTCCGTGGCGATGAACGGCATTGTTCCGGCGTAGATGCGCGGCAGGCTGATGTCGCGCGCGATCGAGTTGAGCACGAACACGTTCATGCCCACCGGCGGGCAGACCAGGCCGAGAGTCACCGCCATCACGACGATCACGCCGAACCACACCGGGTCGAAACCCAGTTGCACGATCACCGGAAACACGATGGGCACAGTCAACAGGATCATCGCCAGCTCGTCCATGACCGCGCCGAGGATCAGATAACCGATCATGATCAGCGCGAGCACACCGTAGGCTCCGAGAGGAAGCTGCACCATGAACTCGACGATCTTCTGCGTGGCCTGCGTGATGGTGAGGAAATAGCCGAACAGATAGGCGCCGATTACGATCACCATGATCGAAGCCGACACGCGCACCGAACTGGCCAGGCATTCCATGATGGCCTGGCGCGACAGCCGGCCGCGCGCCAACCCTATGACCAGCGCCCCGATTGCACCGACCGCAGCCGCCTCGTCCACCAGAAAAAATCCGCCGTAGATTCCGCCGAGCACAAGCAGAAAGAGCGCGGCGGTCGACCAGATTTCTGCCAGTGCGCGGAATCGCGAACGCCAGTTGTGGCGCACACCGCGCGGCATGTGCTGCGGGCGCAGGCGGCCGACGATCTGGATGGTGACTACGTACATCGCCATCGCCAGCAGCCCTGGCAGCACACCTGCCGCGAAAAGTTGCGAGATGTCGGTGTCGGTCATGATGCCGTAGAGCACGAAAATCACCGAGGGCGGGATCATGATGCCGAGCGTGCCGCCGGCAGCGATCACGCCGGCCGCGAAGCCGGGATCGTAGCCGGCGCGGCGCATTTCCGGCAGCGCGACGTTGGTCATCGTCGCAACGGTGGCCACCGAAGAGCCGTTGATCGCCGCGAATCCCCCGCAGGCGGCGATCGAGCCCACCGCCAGGCCGCCGCGCAAATGCCCGAACCACGTGCTGCCGGCGTTGAACAGCTCGCGGCTCATGCCGGCGGCGGCGGCGAACGATCCCATCAGGATGAACATCGGGATCACCGCGAGCTTGTAGTCGGTGACGGTGGACAGCGGCACTTTGCCCAGCAGCGCGAGGGCCGGGCCCCAACCCGACACCATGCCGTAACCGAGAACGCCGGCAATCCCCATTGCAACGCCGATCGGCACGCGCAGCAGCATCAGCACGAACATCATTGCGAAGCCAAGCACGGCAATGAGGTCCTTGTCGATCATCGCTCGCTCATTCGCCGCGGCTGCAGAGCCGGGCCAGGCGCACTGCGGTGAGGATGGTGCCGGCCAGAATGCCGGCACCCGCCAGCAGGTGGAACGGCCATACCGGCAGCTTCAATTCCATCGTCAGCACGTTGCCTGCGGCCGTATCACGAATGGCGTCGGCGAGCATCAGCGTGAGCGCCGCCATGAACACCAGCA
>JBOIFZ010000447.1:0-6541 GCA_050741735.1 Burkholderiales bacterium | reverse complement strand
GCATACGCGATAAACTCTGCGGTGTTGTTCACCGGCAGTTCCGGGTTGACTACCAGCATGAACGGCAGCGTGCCAATGCGCGCGATCGGCTCGAAGTCCTTTATCGGGTCGTAGGCAAGCTTCCTGTAAAGATGCGGGTTCGCGCCGTGGGTCGAGTTGGTGGTCATGAACAGCGTATAGCCGTCGGCCGTACTCCTGGCTACGAACACTGCGGCGATCTGTCCCTTGGCGCCGGCGCGGTTCTCGACGATCACGTTTTGGCCGAGCCGCTGCGACAGCTCCTGCGCGAGGATGCGGCCTGCGGAATCGGTCGCGCTCCCCGCCGCGAACGCAATCACCAGCTTGATCGGCTTCGACGGATAGGCGTCCGCCAGCGCTTGCGGGGATGGTGCCGAGAGGAGGAGTACAAGCGCGAAAGTGTTCAGTCTCATGGTGTGGTCGGAGCTCGGTGCTCAGTGCTCAGTGCAAAAAATTAACACCGGCCTTTGCGTCGCGGCTCTTGATCTGGCCGTGGACCAGTCACCGGTCACTTGTCACCTGTCACGCGCTCGCCGTACGGCGGCGCGTAAATCACCAGCACCTTCACCGGCTCGTCGCTCACGACCGTGAACACGTGCTTCAAGTCGGGTGGAAAGAAGCAGCAGTCCCCGGGACCGAGTTCGCATACCTCGCCGCCGACCTCGGCACGGGCGCGGCCTTCGAGCAGGTAGCACACCTGCTCGATGCCGGGATGCGAATGCGGCAACGCGCCCTTGCCTTTCTCGATGACGCCGAGCACGACTTCGACCTTGTTCGCGCCGACGTTGCTGGCGCCGACCAGGCGGCGATTGACCGTGCCGGTGTGGTTGGCGGGATGGTAGGTCGGGACATCTTGCGGACGGACGAAGTACCGCGACCGAATTGGCAATGACATGACTTCTCCTCAAACGCGTTCAACGCAAAGGCCGCAAAGGTACGCAAGGGAGAACGGAAACAAGCAGAACGTAACTCGACGATGAGGCCCCGTGGCATGATTTGGCAATTTATCCATTTCCCATTTAGAACTCTCCCATATTTCCTTGCGCCTCTCTTGCCGTTCTCTGCGTCCTCCGCGTCAACGCTCTTATTGCCGGCCATCGGCCGGCTGGTTCCGCATTAGTGATGCCCGAACAGGATTTCAAGGGTTACGCCACCGTAAAGTTGCGAATGGCGGACTTCACCGGGAGAAGACTTTGGCCAATCGTAACCTGTGTACACTTCTCCCAGCAGCCACTTGCGCCCCAGCGTTTGCCGGTACGCCAGGCGTTCGCCATAGGTGCTCACGTTCACCGCGGCGTCGGTCTGCCCTTCGATCCTGACCTCGGCAAGCGCGGCTTTCGCGTTGCCCAGATTCCTGAAAAGCGTGATCCCGGTACGCCAGCTCAAACCCAGGGTGGATTGCGACCAGGTTCCGTCGTTGAACCACCGCGCCAGGGTCGGCTCGTTGATTTTATATTCGTAGTCCAGGGCGGTGGTCTCACCCCAGCCTTCGACCTTGCGCCAGAAGAAGGTCTCGGTAAAGCGCCACTGCGAAATATCGGTGCGCAGGAATTCGCGCTGATAGCGCGCGCGCGCGGCCGGTGCCGGTTCCCCGTCCTGGATGCGCAGGCCGAGGCGGAATGTCAGCGACTCGTTTTCCTTTTTGATGCTGTCGTAGCCGAAACCTATCCGCAACGTATCCTCTTGTGTCGCTGACGTCGGCTGCGTCGTATCCCCTTCCGTCACGCCATCGGTACGGCTGAGGACGGAGTTGCGCTCGTCCCCGCTCTCGACGAAGAAATTCATGCGCTTGTTCAGATTGGGGGTGGAAACCTGCAGGCGGAACCGCAGCCTCCCGTCTATGCCGACCCCCTGCCGCTGCTCGACCGTATACACTACCCGCCCGCGGACTTTCTTGGCCGCTTCGTCATAGCGCTGTTCGCCGAAAAAACCGTCGAACCAGCGCACCGATGCGCAGATGCCACGGTGCAACTGGCGACGGGACCAGTCCAGGCCGAGCAGCTCCTCATCTTTCTCCATCACGCAGGGATCGGGTTCCTCCGCGTCTTCGTCGAGCACGATGGCCGTGTCCGTGCTGACTTCGATCCCTGTCTCCGCGGAATCCGCGACCGGTGCCGGCTCCTCGGCGAAACTTCCGGTGGCAGCGAGAACTACGGTGTGCAGCAGCAGTCGAATCAAAATCACGCGCACTGCCAGCGATCGGTTCCGTGCTTGACCGGTTACGTCACTTCCACCGGCAAATTTTCCCGAATCCAGTCGCAACCGCGGGTGCGGCGGTGGGCTCGGGGCCGCCGGCCGCCCGGGCCGGACGCCCCGGATTCTCTGCAACTCAAAGGCAACCGCGTACGAAATTGGCCTGATCCTGCGCGGCGCCGAGCAGCAAGCCGAGGTCGTTGCCCGCCAGGATCATGCGCATCCCGCGCCCGATATAGCGTTTGAGCAGATCCCTGGTGTAGACACCCCCCAGCGCCGGCCATTTGCCGTGCTTCCGGCAGGCGCCGATGACTGCGTCTATCGCGGCCACCACGCGTTCATGTTCCAACTGGCCGGGAATCCCGATCTCGAGGCAAAGGTCATTCGTGCCGATCAGCAAAACGTCGATACCGGGCACCGCCGCAATCTGCTCGGCGTTTTCGATCGCGCGCGGCGTTTCCAGCATCGCCACCACCAGAGTCGCCTCGTTCATCCCTGCGACCACTTCATTTGGCGGCACCACGGCAAAACCGAACTGGGGATAGCCACCCGCTATGGACCGATGTCCCAGCGGCGCGAAACGAAACGCATCCACCATGGCGCGAGCCTGTTCCGGCGTGTCCACGTGCGGCATCACGATGCCGAGCGCGCCGCCGTCGAGGCAGCGGGTAGCGAGCGCGAGTTCGCCGGCTGGCACGCGCACCAGCGGCGCGATGCCGGCGTCGAGAGCCGCCACCGAGATCGAATATGCGGTCTCCACCGAGGTCGGCCCGTGTTCCAGGTCGAGGAACAGCCAGTCGAAACCCGCGGTTTTCATCACTTTCGCGATCTCGACCCCGCGCACCGCCCGCACGCCGATCCCGATCGCAATGCCGCCTTTCGACAGGAGCTCCTTTGCCGGATTCACTATGCGTTGCATTCTTTCTCCCATTCATGTTGTTGCAGCACTCGGTCGCCGTAACTGGTGTTGCATACTTCGAAAAAATCGGCCGGCCGATGGCCGGCAACAAGGGCGTTGACGCAAAGGATTCTTTTCAATACCTCCTTGAGGGGTACGCAAAGAAACCCAAGGTGTGGAAAAAGCAGAAATTCGTCGCCCGCGACAGTTGGCCGGGAGATGCACGGTTCGGGATAGCAGGAGGGTGTAAAAAGAACTGTTTAACTTGTTAATCTGTGAACTTCATTGATAAGGAGTATGGGACGACCATCCCCTTTCAGACGGCTCAACGCGCAAGCTATCTCTTGTTGACATTAAGCTTGAAATTATAAACACAATATCATGAAAATTCGAAAATATTTTGAGTTTATGGACGAGGGAGGGGAGACAGATCGCAAAACCGATTTTGTCAACGCCGAAATTCCGAACCGAGCATCGCCCGCGTCAAAGCATCCGTCGAAATCCGTGATGGCATCGAACTCCTCCTCGATCCCCAGTGTGGCGCAGGCCGTTGCTTCCGACCCCGCGTCGAGCAGGGCGTGGCTGATTGCGACTTGCGTGATCGCGGCCGTGATCCCGGCACAGCACGCATCCGCGGATGAGGAAGACACCCTGAACGTGGTGGCGGGCGCTGGAGTCACCTACGACTCCAACCTGTTCAGAGTCGCAAACGATCCGCAGTCCGACATCATTAGTAACGCCAGCGTGGGGCTGCGCATCGACAAGCGATATGCGCAGCAGCGTTTTCAGTTCGACATTACCGAAACGGCTTCCCGTTACGGCAATTTTTCTCAGCTGGATTTTGATGCGCTCGACTATCGCGGCGCGTGGCTCTGGCACTTCAGTCCGCGGTTGAGCGGTACGCTCAGCGCCAGCCGCTACGAGAACCCCGTCCCGTTCGAGGATACTCTCGGTTTTAAAAGGCGCGACGTGCGTACCAACGAGAACTATGTATTCAGTCTCGACGGATGGGTCTCTGGTGGCTGGCACCTGCTTTTGGGTGCCTCAGCGGAGAAGCAGACGAGCGAACAACCATTCCAGACCACACCGGATTTCCGCAGTGTCAGCGGGGAAACCGGTGTCAGGTATTTGACGCCATCCGGTAATTCGATCACCGTTACCCAGCGTTTAATCGTGGGAGAATATCTCGACAGCGTCCCCGACCCGACCAATTCCGGCGACGATGATTACCGCCAGTACGAAGGCGAACTCCAGGCAAACTGGATTCTGAACGGGTACTCCACCGTGACCGGCCGCCTGGGCTGGGTCGAGCGCAAAAACGACATCGCCACCCAGCGCGATTTCTCAGGCCCGGTCGGCGATCTGGGTTACAGATGGACCCCGACGGACAAACTTGGCTTCGAGTGGATCGCCAGCCGGAGGATCAGCATCTATCTGCGGGTCGTGTCCAGTTACGTTGTGGACAATGTTTTGTCTTTCACAACTGTATGGCGGGCCCGCGACAAAGTTACCTTGCGTATGCGCCTGGAAGTGGCGGAAAGCGACTTCCGCGGAGGGGTGGCATCGGGCGTCCCGACACGCGAAGACACCAAAACCACTGCGCAGGTGCGCGGAGACTGGATGCTGCTGCGCAGCATCGCCCTTGGCGCCAGCCTGGAGCAGCAGCGACGATCCTCCAACGAATCCCCGGCCAACTACGACGCCACCATCGCCAGCATCAACGCCTCGTTTCAGTTCTGAGTCTGCCCGGGCAGGCGCCGGCGCAAATTCCGCAACCGGCCTCAGAGCGGCAGCCGGACCGAGCGGGGATCATCATGCCTTGTGGCCGGCTCCTCCGGTCAATATCGCTGTTGGTGAATACCTTTGGCGTCACTTAAAATGCGTTGTGACAGAATCCGTGCGCAATTTACAACTCCGAATTGTCCGGCGAAGCGCTCTCATACCATGAACATCCGTGTCATCCTCGGCCTTATTCCTTGTCTGCTCGCCACCATCGCCACCTCCGGGTGGGGGAGGGACGAGGCGGCTGCTAACGGCCTGCGAACCGTGTTTTTCCGGCCGCATCAACCGCGGGAACAGCTACGATTTTCGATGACTTTGGCGGATGTACATCTGGTTTTGCTGAAACCGGAACTTGAAGGCCTGATCTTGGCGAGCAAGGCCTATGGCGTATTCGCCGCGGGCCGACCCGTGATTTTCATGGGCGCAACCGATGGGGAGATCGGCCGCTTGCTCGTGGAAGCCGATTGCGGAGAGGTTGTCCGTTCCGGAGATTGCGATGCGTTGGTTTCTTCGATTCTGGGTATGATGAACGCTCCGGATCGCGGCGAAGCAATGGGACAACGTGCGCGCGCGCTGTTCGAACAGCGCTTTTCGAAGACCGCCGCACTGGCCGCTTTGGAAAGGTTACTGGTGGAAGCGGGGAATCGATGACGACCGCAGCGCCCGCGGCGCGAATGATGGAAAGGAAGTAATTCAGTGGCAGTGGAAGTGAATGTGCTTCTCGACATTTGCTACTGTGGGAAAAATTCTAAGGCAAGTTGCCGAAAACGGAAGACAGGGGTAATGTAGGGCGGGTGCCAAGGGCATGGCACATATGACAGGAAAAACCTGATTGAAACCATTAAGTAATTAAGAGCCCGAGAGCAATATAGAGCGTGACTTGTAGCGCGCAGTGCAAGTGATGTGGTACCGGGGAACCGGCGCCTTTTCAGGCGAATGGCGACCCGGTAAGGGGAGGTAGAAGAAATGCTGTACTCCATAGTGGCGTTCGTCGGAACGCTGTGTCTGATCTCCCTGCTGCGCAAACACGCTCACGGGTTCGGGCTGGTTGATACGCCTTCCCCCCGCAAGACCCATCTTGGCGAGATTCTCGTGATCGGTGGCCTTGCGTTCGTTATTGCTTTCCTCCCCCGGCAGCGCGCCCTGTGGCAGCGCATATCGAACTGGGCGTTCGTGGTCTTCAATAAGCGGGCCCACCTTCAACGCAACCGGGGAAAACAATGAACCTCTCGCGATTGATTCCGTTCCTGATGCTTGTTCTCAGCGCGACTTTCAGTCTGGGCATTCAGGCGCAGGACAAGCAGCCCGAATACCGGTTTGGCCCCGGCGACACCGTGCGCATCCAGGTCTATCAAAACCCCGACCTCACGCTGGAAACGCGGGTGACCGAGAACGGAACGATCACATTTCCGCTGATCGGCAATGTCAAGATCGGCGGCCTGACCGTTGCCGCCGCAGAAGTGGCCATAGCGGACGCGCTCAGGTTGGGCGGCTATATCAAACAGCCGCAGGTCACCGTCATGCCGGTACTGATACGCAGCACCCAGGTGTCCGTGCTCGGGCAGGTCAATCGTCCCGGCCGGTATCCGCTCGAGACCCTGAACATCAACGTGTCCGAAGTTCTCGCCATTGCAGGCGGTATTGCCCCAG
>JBOIFZ010000446.1:0-3092 GCA_050741735.1 Burkholderiales bacterium | reverse complement strand
CCTCCTTATGTGCGCTCCGGACTCGGCGGGCGTAGCCTCGGGACGGGCAGGAGCGCATGGAGGCTGTGTCAGTCATGGTAAACGGAGCGCTTGTACGGCTGCTCCCGCAGACGGGCGTACCGCTAACGAGTCACAGCCGTCCGGCTACACGGCGTCCTCGCCGTCTTGCCCTCGACCCGAATCGCCTCGGTCGCGCAAGTGGAACCTGGTCAGAGCTTCCCTAGTTGCGAAACGGTGGGAAGCGTTTCTGCGCGATTGCCAGCTCTGCGTGCTCCTTGGCGACCCGAGCCTGCGCGACCGCCGCTGCAAGATCTCCGTCCTCGAAAGCGCGCCGCGCGCCTCGCAACGCCTCTTCCGCTGTGGTCCAGAGCACGCGCTGCGCTTCGGCACGCTTGACGGCACGGTCGGCCTGCGCGATCGCCGCGCGGGCGACGTCCGCGTTGAGCGCCTGCCCGGCTCTGGCCGCGACACCCGATGCGCAGGCCGGTGCCGTGATTCCGAAAGCCGCGACAATGCAAGCGGTCATGTGCATCAAACGCCGGTACCGGCCCATCTGTTTACAACCCGCAGTGTCGTCAAAATGAACTTCTTGGCCGTCAAACATATCCGCTCACGCCCCTCGGGTCAACAAAAAAACCCTACAGAGTTCGGCATTTACCATGCAAAAGTCGATCGGTATAATGGCGTCTTTGTGAAGGATCAAAAGCATGCGAGTCCTGCATAAGGCCCTCACCTTTGACGACGTACTGCTGGTTCCCGCCCATTCCACCGTTTTCCCCCGCGACGTCAGCCTGGCGACGCGCCTGACCAAAACAATCTCGCTGAACATTCCGCTGGTTTCCGCAGCCATGGATACGGTCACGGAAGCGAGGCTCGCCATCGCCATGGCGCAGGAAGGCGGGATCGGCATGCTGCACAAGAACCTGCCGCCCAGGGCACAGGCCGTCGAAGTGGCGAAAGTGAAGCGCTTCGAGAGCGGCGTGGTGAAAGACCCGATTACGATCTCGCAGGACATGACGGTGCGCGACGTCCTGAATCTGACCCGCCAGCACAAGATCTCCGGACTGCCGGTCGTCGATGCCTCAAAAGTGGTCGGCATCGTCACCAACCGCGACCTGCGTTTTGAGAGCAATCTCGATCAGCCGGTGAAAAACATCATGACCCCGCGCGAGCGGCTGGTAACGGTCAAGGAAGGCGTGAGCATCGAGGACGCGACGCGTTTGTTGCACCAGCATCGCCTGGAAAGGGTGCTGGTCGTGAACGAGAACTTCGAATTGCGCGGGCTGATCACCGTGAAGGACATACTCAAGTCCTCCGAGCATCCGAACGCCAGCAAGGATCAGCTCGGACGCCTGCGCGTCGGGGCTGCGGTCGGTGTGGGTGAGGGCACCGAAGAGCGGGTGGAGCTGCTGCTCGAAGCGGGCGTGGACGTGCTGGTGGTGGATACAGCGCACGGCCACTCGCAGGGCGTGCTGGACCGGGTGCGCTGGATCAAGCGCAAGTTTCCTGGCGCCCAGGTCATCGGTGGCAATATCGCAACGGCCGCCGCGGCAAAGGCGCTGGTGGACCAGGGCGCGGACGGAGTGAAGGTCGGCATCGGCCCGGGTTCGATCTGCACCACGCGCATCGTCGCCGGGGTGGGCGTGCCTCAGATAACCGCGATCAACAACGTCGCCACCGGGCTGAAAGGCACCGATATACCGATGATCGCCGACGGCGGCATCCGTTATTCGGGCGACATCGCCAAGGCGATCTCCGCGGGTGCCGATTCGGTCATGCTCGGCGGACTGTTCGCCGGTACCGAAGAAGCGCCGGGCGAGATCGAACTGTTCCAGGGGCGCTCGTACAAGTCCTACCGCGGCATGGGATCGCTGGGCGCGATGCAGCAGGGTTCCAGCGACCGCTATTTCCAGGACGATGAGGACAGCGCGGACAAGCTGGTGCCCGAGGGTGTGGAAGGCCGCGTTCCCTACAAGGGCAGCGTCGTACAGGTCATGCACCAGCTCATGGGCGGGCTGCGTTCGGCGATGGGGTACGTCGGTTGCGCGACCATCCGCGAAGTCCGGGA
Source organism: Burkholderiales bacterium (assembly GCA_050741735.1). Lineage (GTDB taxonomy): Bacteria > Pseudomonadota > Gammaproteobacteria > Burkholderiales > JACQAP01 > JACQAP01. Next base: position 1,024 of record JBOIFZ010000446.1, on the reverse strand, counting down.
TCGCGCCGAGTTTGTGGAAATCACCAGCGCCGGTGTGCGCGAGTCCCACGTCCACGACGTGCAGATCGTCAAGGAAGCGCCCAACTACCACGTCGAATAGGATTGAGGATTGAGGAATGAGCTAGAAACCGAACCGGGGTTCCCTCAGTCCCCAGTCCTCGATCCTCAATCCTGAAATGCAGCACGACAAGATCCTCATCCTCGACTTCGGCGCGCAATACGCGCAGCTGATCGCGCGCCGCGTACGCGAGGCGGGCGTGTACTGCGAACTGCATCCCTTCGACGTCAGCGACCAGTTCATCCGCGACTTCAATCCGCGCGGCATCATCCTGACCGGGGGGCCGAGTTCGGTTACCGAAGAAGAAACGCCGCGCGCCCCGCAGGTGGTTTTCGAGTTGGGCGTACCTGTGCTGGGCATCTGCTACGGCATGCAGACCATGGCGGCCCAGCTCGGCGGCGCGGTGGAAAATGGCCTGGTGCGCGAATTCGGCTACGCGCAGGTGCGTACCCGCGGCCACTCACGCCTGTTCGACGGCATCCAGGACCGCACCAACGGCGAGGGCCACGGCCTGCTGGACGTGTGGATGAGCCACGGCGACAAGGTCACCGCGCTGCCGCCGGGCTTCAAGGTGATCGCATCCAACGAAACCACGCCGATCGCCGGCATGGCGGATGAGTCGCGCCGCTTCTACGCCGTGCAATTCCACCCCGAAGTCACGCACACCAGGCAGGGCAAGGCAGTCTACGCCCGCTTCGTGCGCGACATCTGTGCAGCCAGACCCGATTGGAACATGCCCGATTACATCGCCGAGGCGGTTGCGAAAATCCGTGCGGCCGTAGGCAAGGAAGAGGTCATCCTTGGGCTGTCCGGCGGGGTCGACTCCTCGGTCGCGGCGGTGCTGATCCACCGCGCCATCGGCGAGCAGTTGACTTGCGTGTTCGTCGATACCGGCCTGTTGCGGCTAAACGAGGCCGCGCAGGTGATGGAAACCTTCGCCGACCACATGCACATGAAAGTCATCCA
>JBOIFZ010000445.1:0-10137 GCA_050741735.1 Burkholderiales bacterium | reverse complement strand
TCGGTGCTGATTTACGACCAGACCTGTGCGGCGGAAAAACGCCGCCGCCGCAAAAAAGGCGAGTACCCGAAGGCCACGCAGCGGATATTCATCAACGAAGCCGTCTGCGAAGGCTGCGGCGACTGCGGCGTGCAGTCGAACTGTACTTCGATCCTGCCGGTGGAAACCGAGTTCGGGCGCAAGCGCGCGATCGACCAGTTCTCCTGCAACCAGGACTATTCCTGCGTCAAGGGCTTCTGTCCGAGTTTCGTGACAGTGGAAGGCGGCACGCCGAGGAAGTCGCGCGCGGCAAGACGTGAAACCACTGTGCCGCTAGGGCCGCTGCCGGAACCGGCCTCCGCAACGCTCGGCGAAACGCCTTACAACATCCTTATCACCGGAATCGGCGGCACCGGCGTCATCACTATCGGCGCGCTGCTGGGAATGGCCGCGCACCTGGAGGGCAAAGGCACCTCGGCGCTGGACATGACCGGAATGTCGCAGAAGAACGGTGCCGTCACTTCGCATGTTCGCATCGCCCGCACGCCGGCCGGCATCCGCGCGCAAAGCATCGCCACCGGGGAGGCCGACCTGATCCTCGGCTGTGACATGCTTACCGCGGGCGCGCACGATGCCATTTCCAAGTCCCGGCCCGGGCGCACCGTGGCGGTGATCAACATGCACCAGCAGCCGCCCGGCCAATTCGCCCAGAATCCCGACTGGCAGTTCCCGGCCGAGGAAATTCGCGCGCTGATCGACGAGTCGGTCAGCGGCCGCGCGCATTTCATCGACGCCACCCGGCTCGCTACCGCCCTGCTGGGTGACTCGATCGCCACCAACCTGTTCATGCTCGGCTTCGCCTTCCAGAACGGACTGATTCCCCTGCAGCGGGCCTCGATCCTGCGCGCGATCGAGTTGAACGCCGTGTCCGTCGACGCCAACAAGCAGGCGTTCGACTGGGGGCGCCGCGCCGCGGTCGACCTGCGGCAAGTCGAGACGATTGCCACACCCGGCCAGCCGGTGGTGGTTCAGATGCCGCAGAGCCTGGAGACGCTGCTGCGCCGGCGCATCGTCTTCCTGACCGAGTACCAGGACGCGGAGTATGCGAAACGCTACGAGACCCTGGTTGAAAAGTTCCGTCGTGCCGAAGCGCGGATCGACAAGGGCGATGCGCTGACGAGGGCGGTCGCGCGATATCTGTACAAGTTGATGGCCTATAAGGACGAGTACGAGGTCGCCAGGCTTTACTCGACCGGCGATTTCGAGAAACGGCTGCACAACGCGTTCGAAGGCGAGTTCAAGGTGAAGTACAGCCTCGCCCCGCCGCTGCTGGCGAAGCGCGACGCGCAGGGCCGGCTCGTCAAGGCGCAATACGGCGCCTGGATGGGACATGCGTTCCGCTGGCTGGCCCGGCTCAAGCGCCTGCGCGGCACCTTTCTCGATCCGTTCGGCCGTACCGCAGAGAGAAGGATGGAGCGCGGACTGATACACGACTACGAAACCCTGATGGATGAGATCGCGCGCACGTTGTCGAAGGAGAACTATGAGATCGCGGTCGCGCTGGCCAGCCTGCCGGAACGCATCCGCGGCTTCGGCCATGTAAAGCAGCGTAACGTCGAGGCGGTCGCGTTAGAACGCGATGTCCTGCTCGCCCGCTTCCGTGCCCTGGCGGCCAGGGTCGAGCATGCCGCTTGATGCGCAAGCGTCGCGATTCGGGCCGGGGGTTACGCTGGTGAACACCGGGTCTGTGGATCAAGTTTACGTTCACGTAAACGTAAGCAATAATGGCTGCCCCGGCGCAATGACTCATTCCGGCATCAGTGCGGAAGCGTCCGGGCCGCGTCGTCAACCGCAAACGGACGGGACCGCCCCATGACCGATCTCAGCGTACGGGCCGCCGATCAAGGCAAGCAGGCGAAGAACAAGGTGCGCTTCGTCACCGCCGCCAGCCTGTTCGATGGCCACGACGCCTCGATCAACATCATGCGCCGCATCCTGCAGGCGAGCGGCGTCGAAGTCGTACACCTCGGCCACAACCGGTCGGTCGACGAGATCGTCACCGCGGCCATCCAGGAAGACGTGCAGGGCATCGCCGTATCCTCGTATCAGGGCGGCCATGTCGAGTATTTCAAGTACACAATCGACCTGCTGCGCGAGCGCGGCGGCGCGGGAATCAAGGTTTTCGGCGGCGGCGGCGGCGTGATCGTTCCGAGCGAGATCGAAGAGCTGCACAGCTACGGTGTGGCGCGCATATATTCACCGGAGGACGGTGCGCGCATGGGCCTCCAGGGAATGATCACGGACATGATCCGCACTGCGGAGCGCAATCTGTCTGCGGAGTTGCCGGCGAGTCTCGACGAAGTCTTCCGCGGCAATGTACGCGACCTGGCGCGCGTCATCACCGGGCTCGAGAATGCGACGCTGCCGAAGCCCCTGCGCCAGAAGCTGGCGAAGCGGGCGGCGGAGCACAACAATGTGCCGGTGCTCGGCATCACCGGAACCGGCGGCTCGGGCAAGTCGTCGCTCACCGACGAACTGATCCGCCGCTTCCGCATCGACCAGAACGACGCACTCAAGATCGCCGTGATCGCCGTGGATCCGTCGCGGCGCAAGAGCGGCGGCGCGCTGCTCGGCGACCGCATCCGCATGAACGCGATCAATCATCCGAACATCACCATGCGCTCGATGGCTACGCGCGAGGCGGGCAGCGAAATTGCGGCCTGCCTGCCGGAGGTGATCGGCGCCTGCAAATGCGCCGGCTTCGACCTGATATTGGTGGAGACTTCCGGCATCGGCCAGGGGAACGCGGCCATCGTTCCGCATGTGGACTTCTCGCTGTACGTGATGACGCCCGAGTTCGGCGCCGCCAGCCAGCTCGAGAAAATCGACATGCTTGACTTTGCCGACTTCGTCGCGATCAACAAGTTCGATCGCCGCGGGGCGCAGGATGCGTTGCGCGACGTGCGCAAGCAGATGCAGCGCAACCGCAGCGCCTTCAACGCGGCCGCCGAGGCGATGCCGGTGTTCGGCACCATTGCCTCGCGGTTCAACGACGACGGCGTGACCGCGCTCTATCAGGCCATTGTCGCCGAACTCACGACCCGCGGGCTCAAAGCCGGCGACGGCAGGCTCAAGCCGACCACGGTAAAGGCGTCGTCGGGCCAGAACGTCATCGTTCCGCCGGCGCGCGTGCGCTATCTGGCGGAAATTGCCGAAACCGTGCGCGGCTATCACGCCGACGTCGCGAAACAGACCGGGATCGCGCGCGAGCGGCAGCAGTTGCGCGAAGCGAAGCGCATGCTGGACGCGGCGAAGAAGCCTTCCTCCGATCTCGAACCGCTGATCGCGGAGCGCGACAAGGCGCTAAGCGCCGAGGCGAAGGCGCTGCTGCGGGAATGGCCGCGGATCCGGCAGTCCTATTCGGGTGACGAACAGGTCACGAAGATCCGCGATCGCGAGATCCGCACGGTGCTGACGACCACCTCGCTTTCCGGCACCAAGGTGCCGAAGGTGGCGCTGCCGAAGTTCGAGGACGACGGCGAGACGCTGATGTGGCTGATGCGGGAGAACCTGCCCGGCTTTTTCCCGTACACGGCAGGTGTGTTCCCGTTCAAGCGCGAGAACGAGGACCCGACCCGAATGTTCGCCGGCGAGGGCGATCCGTTCCGCACCAACGCCCGTTTCAAGTTTCTCAGCCGGGACATGCCGGCGAAGCGCCTTTCGACCGCCTTCGATTCGGTGACGCTGTACGGCTTCGACCCGCACGAACGCCCGGACATCTACGGCAAGGTCGGCAACTCCGGGGTTTCGATTGCGACGCTGGACGACATGAAAGTGCTGTACTCCGGCTTCGACCTGTGCGACGCGGCGACCTCGGTTTCGATGACCATCAACGGACCGGCCCCGACCATCCTGGCAATGTTCGTCAACACCGCGATCGACCAGCAGATCGAGAAGTTCGCCGCGCAGCACGGTCGGCAGCCGAACGACGAACAGGAAACCTCGAAGATCCGCGCATGGGCGCTGGAGAACGTGCGCGGCACGGTGCAGGCCGACATCCTCAAGGAAGACCAGGGCCAGAACACCTGCATTTTCTCCACCGAGTTCTCGCTCAAGGTGATGGGCGACATCCAGGAGTACTTCGTCAAGCACAAGGTGCGCAACTTCTACTCGGTGTCGATCTCCGGATATCACATCGCCGAAGCCGGCGCCAACCCGATTTCGCAGCTTGCCTTCACGCTGTCCAACGGCTTCACCTTCGTCGAAGCCTATCTCGCGCGCGGCATGGACATAGACGATTTCGCGCCGAACCTGTCGTTCTTCTTCTCCAACGGCATGGACCCGGAATACGCGGTGCTCGGACGCGTGGCGCGGCGAATCTGGGCGACCACGATGAGAAACAAGTACGGCGCCAACGAGCGCAGCCAGAAGCTAAAGTACCATGTCCAGACTTCAGGCCGTTCGCTGCACGCGCAGGAGATCGCGTTCAACGACATCCGCACCACGTTGCAGGCACTGATCGCGATCTACGACAACTGCAACTCGCTGCACACCAACGCCTACGACGAGGCCATCACCACGCCGACCGCCGAATCGGTGAGGCGTGCACTCGCGATCCAGCTCATCATCAACCGCGAGTGGGGCCTGGCGAAAAACGAGAACCCGAGCCAGGGCTCATTCATCATCGACGAACTGACCGATCTTGTCGAAGAAGCGGTGCTTCAGCAGTTCGATCGCATCTCGGAGCGCGGCGGTGTGCTCGGCGCAATGGAAACCGGCTACCAGCGCGGCAAGATCCAGGAAGAGTCGCTGTACTACGAGCACAAGAAGCACGACGGCTCCTACCCGATCATCGGCGTGAACACCTTCCGCAATCCGGACGTGGTCGGGGCCGGCGGCAGCATTCCGCTGCAGCGTTCGACCGAGGAAGAGAAGCAGAGCCAGATACGCCGACTGCGCGAGTTCCAGAAGCGCAACGCCGCCGAGGCGCCGGCTGCACTGGAGAAGCTGAAGCGGACCGTGATCGACAACGGCAACGTGTTCGCCGAACTGGTGAACGCCGTGCGCTACTGCTCACTCGGCCAGATTACGGATGCATTGTTCGAAGTCGGCGGGCAGTACCGCAGAAGCATGTAGCGCAAGCCTGGCCGCCGCGTGTATTGAATCTCAAGGGAGAATCAGGAATGTCCGACTTCCAGCTCGATCACCTGAACATGCCGGCGCGCGATCCGGAAGGGCTGGCGCGCTGGTACGCGCAGACCTTCGGGCTGCAGGCAGACCGGCATCGCGTGCGTGGGCCCGGGGTCCTGATTGCCTTTCAGCCGGGGGAACCGGTCAAGCGCGCGCCGGAACTGCATATCGGATTCCGTGTCCAGGCGATGCAGGTCCTGAGCGATTGGGCGGTAAAATTCGGCAAACCGATCAAAAAAGGCGAGGAATTCAATTCCTTCCAGATTTTCGACCCGGAAGACAACTGCGTCGAGATCTATTGCAGGGTGGACAGCTGATCGCAACGAGAAGCCGGCTGCTCTTGCCCGCGTGAAGCGGGAAAAACGAACGTAAAAGCGTCAAACAGGATTGACAGGAGGCGGGTAATGACGATCAAGGTAAACTCCGTTCTGGATTGCTGCGCGATCGCACTTGCGGCCGCCACCTTGTGGCTCGCCGCCGAAGACTTTGGCGATGCGCCCGTCGCCCTGCCGTGACGAGTTCGATCATGGCCGAGCCCCGCCTCCGAATGTTCGCCATTGGTGCGCTCGCCACCATTCACGGCCTCGGCGCGCTCGGCGCGCCCTTCGCTGCAGGGCTCCACTTCGGCCAGGCTGGCGCGACAGCGCACCAGGACTTTCACGTGGTGTGGGAGGCGTTCAAGTACTTTGCGGCTTCGTCGGCATGCCTCGCCATTTCGCTCGGGCCGCTCCGCCGCGGCGAGCGCTGGGCATGGTGGACCATGCTCGTCGCTTGCCTGTCGCTGTTCGGCGGCGTTTTCGTGGCGCACGCCCTGTCCCGGGGCGGGCCGGCAATCGATCACTGGTCCTACGGATCGTTCCTCGTCATTTCGATCGCTGCGCTCGCAGTGCTGGCTCGAGTTCCTCCCGGCGCGAACCGGTAGGGATCGCGATATCGGCGACGCACACCTTGCGGTCCGGGCCTGTTCCGAACATCCATGGGTTGCCCGCTCCATAACTCAGGAGTGGCCCCGTTTACTTGAGGATTGGTACGCTCGACGGCGGGGTTCAACCCCCCGTCAGATGGCGCATCCCATTCAGCGCTACAGCCATAACGCATTCTCATAGTAAGCTTTGAAAAATCGGCACGGCTCCCTGGTGTTTCGTCGATGCCGTATCCATCCGAGGAGGAGACCTCTTGGCGCAGTCCGCAGCCGCCTCGTCGTTGGCGGCCGACACCTTTCCGACGCTGCTGTTGGAGCATGCTCGTGTTCGGCCCGACCGGGTGGGCATCCGCGAGAAGGACCTCGGCATCTGGCAGAGCTGGACCTGGTCGCAGGTTGCCGACGAGGTCCGCGCGCTCGCTTGCGGCCTGGCCGCCCAGGGTTTCAGGCGCGGCATGAACGTCGCCATCATCGGCGACAACCGGCCGCGGCTTTACTGGTCGTTCGCCGCCGCCCAGTCCCTGGGTGGCGTGCCGGTCCCGATGTACCAGGATTCGGTTGCGCAGGAGATGCTGTACGTCCTCGACAACTCGGAGATCGAGTACGCCATCGTCGAGGACCAGGAGCAGGTGGACAAGCTGCTCGAGATTCTGCCGCAGTACCCTCACCTCAAACACATCTATTACGACAATCCGCGGGGGCTGCGCCACTACGGGCTGGGGCAGCTCATGCCCTACGAAGAGCTGCGCGAGATCGGGCGCGAGTATGACGAAGTCCATCCCGATTTTTTCGCGCGCGCGGTGGCCGAGGGCAAGCCGGACGACGTATGCGTCATACTCTATACCTCCGGCACGACCAGCAAACCCAAGGGGGTGTGCCTCACGCATGCCGCATTCATTGCCGCTGCCCGCGGTGATGTGGAGTTCGACCGGTTCACGCCCGACGACGAAGTGCTTTCCTACCTGCCGATGGCCTGGGTGGGAGACCATCTGTTTTCCTACGCGCAGGCTCTGGTCGCCGGTTTCACTGTCAACTGCCCGGAATCTTCCGAGACGGTGATGACCGACCTGCGCGAAATCGGTCCGACGTATTATTTCGCGCCGCCCCGGGTATTCGAGAACTTGCTGACGACGGTGATGATCCGCATCGACGACGCCGGCTGGATCAAGCGCCACCTTTTCCACTACTTCATGGGCGTAGCGCGCCGCTGCGGAGCGGAAATCATGGACGGAAAGGCGGTTCCGCTTGCCGAACGACTGCTCTATTTCCTGGGAAATTTTCTGGTGTATGGGCCGCTCAGGAATGTGCTCGGCATGAGCCGGATCCGTGTGGCCTATACCGGCGGGGCCGCGATCGGCCCGGACCTTTACCGCTTCTACCGTTCGATCGGGGTGAATCTGAAGCAGCTCTACGGGCAGACCGAGACATCGGTATACGTTTGCAAGCAGCCCGACGGCGAAGCCAAGCTGGATACGGTGGGCAAGCCGCTGCCAGGCGTGGATATCAGGATCACCGACAGCGGCGAGATCTGGGTCAAGACGCCTGGCATGCTCAAGGAGTACTACAAGCGCCCGGACGCCACCGCCGAGTCGATTTCGCCGGACGGCTATTTCATGACCGGCGACGCTGGATTTATCGGCGACGACGGACACCTGAAGATCATCGACCGCGCCAAGGACGTGGGCAAGCTCACGGACGGGACGCTGTTCGCGCCGCAGTTCCTCGAGAACAAGCTGAAGTTCTTCCCCTATATCAAGGAAGCGGTGTGCTTCGGCGACAAACGGGACATGGTCTGCGCCTTCGTCAACATTGACGTGCAAGCCGTGGGCAACTGGGCTGAGAAGCGCGGGCTTGCGTATGCGGGCTACGTCGACCTGGCAGCCAAGCCGGAGGTGTACGCGCTCATCGAGGAATGCGTGGAAAAGGTCAACGCGGATCTTGCCCGGGAACCGCATCTCGACGGCTCGCAGATCAGGCGCTTCCTGGTACTCCACAAGGAACTGGATGCTGACGACGACGAGTTGACCCGTACCCGCAAGGTACGGCGCGGCTTTATTGGGGAGAAATATGCACCGCTTGTCACCGCACTCTACGGCGCCGCCGAGAGCTGCAGGATTGAGACGCAGTTGAGGTTCGAGGATGGCCGCACTGGAAGCATTCGCGCCGAGGTCAGGGTACGCGACGTGAAAACGAGTCGTTATGCCACCGCGAAGACGGCGGCATAACGACGGTGAGGGGTGAGGAGCAAGGGGTGAGGAAAAACGTAAAGGGCACAGCGTGAGCATTCGCGCACTCGGCGAGCCGATCCTCAGCGTGGACAACATCTCGTTGTCCTTTGGCGGCGTGAATGCGCTGTCGGGCGTGAGCTTTCACGTTCGCAGCCACGAAATTCTGGCGATCATCGGTCCGAACGGCGCGGGGAAAAGTTCGCTGCTCAATGTCATCAACGGCGTGTATCACCCGAGCAAGGGTACGGTAACCTACAAGGGCACGACACGGCGGCAGATGCGCCCACACGAGGCCGCGAGCCAGGGAATCGCACGCACCTTTCAGAACATCGCGCTGTTCAAGGGCATGACGGTGCTGGACAACATCATGACCGGGCGGACGCTGAAGATGCACGCGGGCTTCCTGTCCCAGTGCCTGTACTTCGGAAGCGCGCGCCGTGAGGAGCTTGAGCACCGCAGGAAGGTCGAGAACATCATCGACTTTCTGCAAATCGAATCGATTCGCAAGACTCCGGTCGGGCGCTTGCCCTACGGCATGCAAAAACGGGTCGAACTCGGCCGCGCGCTGGCAGCGGAACCGGAGCTGCTGCTGCTCGACGAACCGATGGCCGGCATGAATGTGGAGGAAAAACAGGACATGAGCCGCTTCATCCTCGACGTCAACGACGAATTCGGCACCACGATTGTTCTCATCGAGCACGACATGGGCGTGGTGATGGATCTGTCGGACCGCGTGGTGGTGCTCGACTACGGCCGCAAGATCGGCGATGGCTCGCCGGACCAGGTCCGCGCCAACCAGGCCGTCATCGATGCCTATCTGGGCGTCGCCCATTGAAACCTGTGACATGTGACGAGCGACAAGTGACGCGTAAGACCACGAATACGCCCGCCTCAAACCTCGTCTGGAATCTGGGTCGGTCCGGACTTGCGTTTGCTCGTCACCCGTCACCTGTCACTCGTCACTAGGAGAATCGTGTCTTTCTTTTTCGAAGTCCTTATCGGCGGGCTGATGGCCGGCGTGCTGTATTCGCTGGTGGCGCTGGGCTTCGTGCTGATCTTCAAAGCCTCCGGTGTTTTCAATTTCGCCCAGGGCGCGATGGTGCTGTTCGCCGCGCTGACGCTGGTGCGGCTGCTGGAGTACCTGAAGGACACTTCCGCCCCGTTCCTGCTGGCCCTGGTGTTGACGATTCTGGTCATGACCGCGCTCGCGCTGGTCATCGAACGGCTGGTGCTCAGGCCGCTGGTGAATCAACCCGGCATCAGCCTGTTCATGGCGACCATCGGTATTTCCTATGTACTGGACGGTTTCGGCCAGGCGGTGTGGGGCAGCGACATTTACATTCTCGACGTCGGCATCCCCAAGAAACCGCTGATGCTGTTCGAGTCGGTCTTCGACGGCGGCGTGCTGGTACCCAGCGAGGACCTTGTAGCCGCACTGATCGCCGGCGTGCTGGTCGCCGTTCTGGCGATTTTTTTCCAGAAAACACGCATCGGCCGGGCGCTGCGCGCAGTTGCCGATGATCACCAGGCCGCCCAGTCGGTCGGCATTCCGCTGAACTATATCTGGGTGATAGTCTGGACGGTGGCGGGGCTGGTCGCGCTGGTGGCCGGCATGGTTTGGGGTTCCAAGCTCGGCGTGCAGTTTTCGCTGTCCTTGGTGGCGCTGAAGGCACTGCCGGTCCTGATCCTTGGCGGCTTCGAATCGGTTCTTGGCGCGATCATCGGCGGGCTGATTATCGGCGCGGGAGAGAAGCTCTCCGAGGTCTATCTCGGACCGCTGGTCGGCGGCGGAATCGAAAACTGGTTCGCCTACGTCCT
>JBOIFZ010000444.1:0-6744 GCA_050741735.1 Burkholderiales bacterium | reverse complement strand
GACGCCTCGAACTGGCATGGCCATTGCGACATGGAAGGTGCGCCGGCGGGAGTCCGGAGACCTAAGGAAATCTGCCGCCTATAGGCATGCGATCCCCGGACTCCTCCCGTGCGCACCCTTTGTGGGTACTACTCTCGGGGGGCACAGCGATGGCCGAAGACTATCGAAAAGTATCACGCGAATCACTGGAACGAGCCACTAGAATATTGGAGAAAGCAATCTTCCCGGGCTTGGTCACTGCCATAATTGTGGTTGTTGTCGGGATACGCAAAGGCATGCTCGGGTAGTCAAGCGCGACTTGGCAAAAAACGGCAGGTGTAAAGTCTTGCTTCTTGCATTACGCGCGGAAGAGTTAGCCGTCACGTTCGCTTTAACAGCCGTCCCGGTCGCTTCCCACTCGGCTTACCGCCGCGCCAAACGATCGATCCATTGACGATCACCGTGTCGATGCCCTTCGCCGGCTGAATCGGTTTCGCGAAAGTTGCCGCTTCATCTATGGTAACGGCGTCGAATACGGTGATGTCTGCATACGCGCCTTCTCTCAACACGCCGCGATCTTTCAACCCGAAGGTCTTTGCTGTGAGCCCGGTCATCTTGTACACGGCGGTCTCCAGCGGAAACAGCCCGACATCGCGGCTGTAGTGGCCCAACACTCTCGGAAACGCGCCCCACAGGCGCGGATGCGGCGCGACATCGTGCGGGAGTCCATCCGAACCGACCATGGTGTTCTCGAAGGCGAGGATGCGCCGCACGTCGGATTCGTCCATCGAGAAATAGATCGCCGAAGCGGGGCGCAGCCGCTCGATGGCCTGGTCGCGCGACACGCCCATCTCCTTCGCCAGTTCGTCCAAGTCCCTGCCGGCGTGCTGAGGCAGCGGCTTCGAGGAACTCACGATGACCTTCGACGCAATGGCCGCGCGGTCCGCGCTCAGAATCGTGGACGACGCGGTATACGGATAGCAGTCCAGGCACACGGGCTGGTTGCGCATGGCCGCGGCGATGTGGGAAAGCGTCTGCTTGGAGCGCCCGTGGTTCGACAGGCCGACCACTTTGTGGTGCGAGATCACTACCGGCACGCCGACCTCGCGTCCGATGCGAAAGCTCTCGTCGAGCGAATCGATCACCTGTGCTGCTTCGTTGCGCATGTGCGTGCAGTAGACGCTATTGTTTTCCTTCAGCGGCCGGCACACCTCGATGACTTCCTCGGTCGGCGCCGCGTTCGCCGGCTCGTAGTACAGGCCCGTGGAGACTCCGATCGCGCCCGAGGTAAGTGCTTCGCGTACATGTTCGCGCATGCGCCCGATCTCCGCGGCAGTGGCGGGACGATCGTATCGGTCCATCGTCACTACGCGCAGGGTCGTGTGCCCGACCAGCAGCGCGCAGTTGGCGGCCGCCGGATGGGAGCGCAGTTCCTCGACGTAAGCGCCGAAGGTCGGGAAGCGAAACCAGGTGCCCGAATTGTCGAGCAGATCCAGCGGCGGGGGAATTGTGCCGCTTAACCCTCCTGGCATCGGGGAGAGCGAAATGCCACAGTTCCCGGCGACCACGGTCGTGACGCCCTGGCTCACTTTCGGCGCCATGTCCGGGCCGGACAGCATCAGCCGGTCGTCGTGCGTGTGGGCGTCGATGAAACCGGGAGCGGCGATCCCGCCGCTCGCGTCGATTTCGACGTCGGCCCTGGCTGCGTCGAGGCGGCCGATCCGTGCAATGCGGTCGCCGCGCACACCGAGGTCGCCGGCAAAGCGCGGCGCACGCGTGCCGTCGATGAGCGTGGCGTTGTGGATAAGCAGGTCAAAACGTTCCATATGATCAATCCAGTTTTGCGCCGGAGCGCTTGATGACCTCGGCCCACCGGGGGCGCTCGAGTCTGGCAAGGTCGAGAAACTCCCGGGGCGTGCTGCCGTCGGCTTCGGTGTCGAGTTCCGCGAATCGCTTGCGCACCGCGGGCGACTGCAGGGCGGCGACGATTTCGCGGTGCAATTTCTCCACGATATCCTGGGGAAGATTCGCGGGCCCGATGATCCCGCCCCACGCGATCGTCTGGTAGCCGGGCACGCCAGCCTCGGCAATGGTAGGGAGGTCGGGAAACAGTGGTGAACGCCGCGCGCCGGAGACGCCGAGCGGCCGTACCCGTCCCGCCTTGGCGAATCGCGAGATCGAGGACATGTTGTCGAAGATGACGTGTGCCTCGCCGGAGATGACGTCGTTGATCGCCTGTGCGCTGCCGCGGTAGGGGACATGCAGCATCGACGTGCCGGTCATCGCCTTGAACAGCTCTCCGCCCAGGTGGCCGGTCGTGCCGTTGCCGCCCGATGCCATCACCAGTTTGTCGGGGTTCTTCTTCGCGAAGTCGATCAGTTCCCTCACGCTGCCCACCGGAACATTATTGTTCACCGCGAGCAGATTGAACACCCGCACGCAGTTGGAAATCAGCGTCAGATCCTTCTCGGCCTCGTATGGCACCTCGGGCAGGAGCCCGTAGTTGATCGCGAGCGAGACGATGTTGCCGTAGCCGAGCGTATAGCCGTCGGGCGGCGCCTTCACGATGTCCATGGTGCCGATCACGAAATTCGCGCCCGGTTTGTTGATGATCACGAACGGCACGCCGAGCCGCTTAGACAATTCCGCGGTAAGGATGCGCATCAGCACGTCGGGCGAGCCGCCGGCCGCGGATGGAATGATGAAACGGATCGGCTTTTCGGGATAGGCTCCGTGCGCGGCGACCAGGGTCGTCAGCAGCAGCGTCGCCAGCAACAGGCGCAATCGCATTGGTCAGTCCGGTGGGAAGGCAGCGGACATTGTAGAGGCGTGCATACGGTTGGCAAGCTGCGTTAATTGACGTCGGTCGCGCTCCGGCACGGGCGTGTTGTGGTGTAGGCTCTGCGTGCGTCGACGAGATTGTGTTCCCATCGTGACCTTCAGCTTCCAGCCCATCGTTCCGGCAACTCCGGCATTTCGTTCGGACGGCACACTCTATTCGCCACAGTTCGACGATGTGTACGCCTCCGCCGCCGGTACGCTGGCCGAAACCCGGCACGTTTTTCTGCAGGGCAACGGACTTCCGGAGCGCTGGCGCAACAGCGGGCGATTTACCATCATCGAGACCGGTTTTGGCGCCGGCCTGAACTTTCTCGCTACCTGGCAGGCGTGGCGGGAAGCCGCGCCGGGGCACGCGCGCCTGCATTTTGTTTCAGTCGAGAAGCATCCGTTTTCGCGCGCCGACCTTGCGGGTATCCATGCGCGGTTCCCTGAGCTGAGGGCGCTTGCCGGTCAACTTCTCGCCCTTTATCCGCCGCTGTTGCCGGGATTTCATCGACTGCACCTTGACCAGGGGCGCGTGACGCTGACGCTGCTATTCGGCGAGGCCGCGGTGATGCTGAACCATCTCGACGCCGGCGCAGACGCGTTCTATCTCGATGGCTTCGCGCCCGCCAGGAATCCACAAATGTGGAGCGATGCTGTGTTTGCTGATATCGGCCGTCTGGCAAGCCCCGGGACAAGTGTTGCCACATATACGGTAGCGGGCGTGGTCCGCCAGAGACTCGTCAAAGCCGGTTTTGAGGTGGAGAAACGCGAAGGCTTTGCGGGCAAGCGCGAGATGCTTGCGGGCGGGTTTGCCGGCAAAGCAGCAGTCAACGAGTCGCGAACCGATAAGCGCGCCGTGGTCATCGGCGCCGGCCTTGCAGGCAGCGCGTGTGCGCAGCGCCTGGCGGAACGCGGCTGGGCCGTGGAGATCATCGAGCGGCACGCCGCTGCCGCACAGGGCGCATCGGGAAACCCCGCCGGACTGGTGCGTCCGGTATTTTCATCGGACTGGAATACGCACAGCCGCTTCACGTCCGCGGCCTTCCTGTACGTGTTGCGCCACCACGCGTCGATGGCACACGCCGGCGGCACACTGATTCAGGGAACCGGCGGCGTGCTGCAACTCGCTCGCGACGATGATCATTTTGACAGGCTGCAGCGCATCCTCGACCAATTCGCGCTGCCGCCGGAGCTTGTGCAATTGATGGGGACGCAGCAGGCAGCGGAACTGGCCGGTGTGCCGGTCGCCGGACCAGGCTGTTGGTTTCCTGAG
Source organism: Burkholderiales bacterium (assembly GCA_050741735.1). GTDB lineage: Bacteria > Pseudomonadota > Gammaproteobacteria > Burkholderiales > JACQAP01 > JACQAP01. Next base: position 2,666 of record JBOIFZ010000444.1, on the reverse strand, counting down.
GCAGCGTGGGTGAAACCGGAAAGCATTTGCCGGGCGAATCTTGGTGCTGCGTCCGCACACACGCGATGTCTGTACCAGGGCGATGCCGCCGCCTTGCGCCGGGCGGGACAGGAATGGGAGGTCGTCGACGCTTCCGGGGTCGTCCTGGCAAGTGCGCCGGTGGTGATTCTTGCCAACGCGCATTTCGCCCGCCGATTCTCCCAGGCGGCGGGACTGCCATTGCGACCTGTGCGCGGGCAGGCGAGTTTTTTGCCGGAGCGCGAAGGCATGAAACTGCGTATTGCGGTGTGCAGGGAAGGCTACATAACCCCTGCGCGCGACGGTGTGCACTGCCTGGGCGCGAGTTTCAACGAAGGCATGCTCGAGGAGGGCACCCGCGTCGAAGATCACGCAGCCAATCTTCGTCGTCTCGAACGCATGTTGCCGGGATTCGGTGCCGGTGTGGTGCCGGAAAGCCTGGATGGACGCGTCGCATTCCGGGCAATGAGCGCGGACCGCCTGCCGGTGCTGGGTGAGTTGCCTGCGGAGCCGGGCCTGTTTGCGTGCCTGGCATTGGGTTCACGCGGAATGACCTCGGCCGCACTCGCGGCGGAAATCGTGGCGAGCCGCATTGACGGCGATCCGATGCCGGTGGAGCGGGACTTGTTGGCGGCGCTGGATGTGGGAAGGTTTGGGAAAAAAGACGAGAGGCGAGAGGCAAGAGGCAAGAGGGGTGAGGGGTGAGGCGAGAAAAACACGGAACCGAAACCGACGAGCTCGCACCAATTCTCTTCACCCGTCACCGGCCAGCGTGATTACGTGTTCGCCGTTGTTCCTGGTTTGCAAAGGCACGGATGCTGGCGTCATTGGGAGTCATGCGGTATGGTCAGGGAACGGGCGTTGCAACGGATTGTAACGGGATCGTCCCCGCACGGCGCGACCGCTCAAGTTCCCGGCGCGTCCCATAGCCACGCGGCGCCGCGAACGCCGCTGGAATCGCCGTGAACATTCCTGGCGAGGCGCGTGTCCACGCGATCGGAAAACACGTACCGTGACCACAGGCGCGGCAGGTTCTCGTAAAGTCGATCGAGGTTCGACAGACCGCCGCCGAGGACGATGACGTCCGGATCGAGCACGTTGATCACGTGCGCCAGCGCGCGCGCCAGGCGTTCCTCGTAACGCGCAAGCGTGGATTGGCAGGCGGCATCGCCGTTCGCGGCGCCCACGACGATGGCGTCGGCTGTCAGTGCCGTCCCCGTGAAAAGCCGATGGTCGTTGGCCAGTCCGGGCCCGGCGACGAATGTTTCGATGCAGCCGGACTTGCCGCAGTAACACTGCGACCCGGGCAACTCCCCGGGCTGCGGCCAGGGCAGGGAATTGTGCCCCCACTCGCCGGCGATGCCGTTGGGGCCGTCGAGCGCGCGACCGTGTACCACGATGCCGGCGCCTACGCCTGTGCCGAGAATGACGCCGAATACGACTTCGGCGCCGGCGGCCGCGCCGTCGGTCGCCTCGGAAAGCGCGAAACAATTGGCGTCGTTGGCGATGCGCACCGGGCGGCCAAGCGACGCTTCGAGGTCCTGCACGATCATTTGGCCGTTAAGACAGACCGAGTTGGAATTGCGCAATCTGCCGGTTGCCCGCGACAGCGATCCCGGTGTGCCGATGCCGACGCTGCCGCCAGTGCCGAGTTCGCGTTCGCTCTGCACGACCAGGTCGTAAATTGCCGCGAGCGTCGCGCGGTAATCATTGCTCGGGGTAGGGACGCGCCGGCGCAGGCGCTCGCGGCCGGCGGCGTCGAAGGCGATGAGCTCGATCTTGCTGCCACCGAGATCGATTCCAAGCCGCATTCCCGGCCCGGAGATCACCGGGTTTCTCGCTCCCACTTGGGTGATTGCATGATGTGACCAGGACGTTTCGAGAGGGCTGCCCAGGGAAGACTCCGGTTGCGGACGCCCCTTATGCTCGATTTTCCGAACGAATTGTCCGCCGGAATGCTTACCAGGCCTCGGCAAAAAAACGCCTACCCGAGCGCGGTTTCGTGCGCATTCTAACCGAGGACAAGAACGGTCTCGATCCTTGGCATAACCCCGACCACCAGCCGTTTCATACCCGTACAGCCAAGGAGGCGACCAATGTACGCTCCGGAGTCGACGCGAAAAGGCGGACGCTTCGGCGGCAACGCGGCTGCGCGTGCAAGCGCCGACAACGAGTGGTTCTGGTCAGTGGGGCGCTCCTTAGCGTGCGAGAAATAATATTTACAATCAGCTACTAATGTTTATATATTACGAACTTGGATGATCTTATCTGGCTACCCGGGGCCGGGTCGTGGCAGTCCGCATCGACGTCAGGTTTCGGAGACGTGTACTCGCGCACGTCGATGGGGACTTAAAGAAGAATAAGCACGATGCTAAAAAATCAGGCTAAAATCCGCTAAATCAATAACAACGCCCAAATACTTCCAGTACTATACGAACGGGGGAGCGCAGGTTCCCGATCTCGCGGGATGCTTTTTTCAGCGAAAACACCATTGGATCAGAAGACACAAAACGGGGCCTGCGGCCGCGATGTTTGCGACAGCTCGCAGAGTGACCCTGCCGAAACGTCCGCCAGTCCCGATCTGGGCCGGGTGGTCTGCATTGCACTGCGTCGGCCTGGCGGCTTGAGCGTTTCCGCCCGGCCGGGTC
>JBOIFZ010000443.1:0-2058 GCA_050741735.1 Burkholderiales bacterium | reverse complement strand
GCCGGTGTCGGGATGCCGAGTTCGTCGCCGAGCTTGGCGACGGTGCCGGACAGCCACGGCAGTTCCAGCCGCTTGCCGCGACGCAGGTCGCCGCACATCGACGCCACCATGCCCGCGGGATAGGAATCGATTTTCGCCATCTGGTCCTCGACGATGCTGGCCGGAAACTTCGCGCCCTTGGCGCGCCCGATCGCAACGACTTCCCTCATCACCTGCGTCATCAGTTCGCGCGTATCCGGATCCCCCCGGAGCGGACCGATCGGCAGCCGCGTTAAGGCGGTCATCGCGGACATGGTCACCAGTCTGGTGAACTTCTCCCAGATCGCGAAGTGGACGTCGGTGACCAGTTCGGTATTGATGTTCGCCTTCTTGCACGCTTCGTAGAACGCCTGCGAGCGGGCCGAAGGCTTGCCGTCGAGCTCGCCGAAGAACAGGTTGGCCATGGTGCCGTTATGGCGGATGACGCCGGACTCTTCGATCAGCGCGGCGATATTCGAAACGCCGCCCATCACGTGCTCTTTGCCCAGGATCGATGTCAGCGTGTCCACCGCGACCACGCCGTTCTGGAAAGATACCGCGACGGTGCTCGGGCCGATCAACGGCTTGGCGGACTCCGCCGCTTCTTCTGTGGACCAGAGCTTCACCGCGATTACGACCACGTCCACCGGGCCGATGTTTTTTGTATCGTCGGTCGCTTTCACTTTGGGTAGGTTCAGGTCGCCGAGCGCGCTCAGTACCCTGAGTCCATTCTTCCTCATTGCGTCCAGATGCGCGCCGCGTGCCACGAAGGTGACGTCCTGTCCGCTTGCAGCGAGCCGGGCGCCGAAATAGCCGCCGACCCCGCCGCTGCCGATGATCGCAATCTTCATTGCCGGTTTCCCGTTAGGTCGAATGGTGAAAGGATCGTCATGGTAGACGCTCGGCGCCGTTTTTTGAACCGGCTTCATTGCGGCAGACGGCTGTGGGGGCATAATATTCGAGCCGTAGTCCGCCGAACCGGCAATCGAGCATGGCGCAGACGCCGCAACAAACCGAGGATAGGATGAATCGCCCCGAGAAACTTCCCCGCAACGCCAGCCCCCACATCGCCTCGCGCATGGCCGGCATCGAGCCGTTCCACGTGATGGCACTCATCGCGCGGGCAAGGGAGCTGGAGGCACGGGGGCGGAGCATCTCGAACATGGTGGTGGGCGAGCCCGATGCACCCACCCCGCCGTTGATCGCCGAGGCCGGCATCCGCGCAATTCAGGCCGGCCGGGTCGGCTATACCCAGTCGCTGGGCATCACCGAGTTGAGGGACGCGATCGCGGACTGGTACCGCACGCGCTACCGCGTGGATGTGCCGCGCTCACGGATTGCCGTGACCACCGGCTCGTCGGGCGCGCTGCTGCTGACGATGGGTGCGCTACTTTCGCCCGGAGACAGTGTGCTGATGACCGATCCGGGCTATCCGTGCAACCGGCATTTCGTGCGCGCGATGGAGGGCGATCCGGTCGGCGTCCCGGTGGATGCTTCGACCGCCTATCAGCTCACCGCCAGATTGGTGGAGAAGCACTGGACGCCAAAAACGGCGGCGGTGCTGATCGCTTCGCCCTCGAACCCGACCGGCACACTGATCGCGCACGATGAACTCGAGCGCATTCACGCACTGGTGCGCGCGCGCGGCGGGGTGCTGATCGTGGACGAGATCTACCACGGCCTGACGTATGGACAGCGTGACCGCAGCGCGCTCGAGTTCGCCGATAATGTCTTCGTCATCAACAGCTTCTCCAAGTATTTCGGCATGACCGGCTGGCGCCTGGGGTGGATGGTGGTGCCTGAGGCAATCATGCCGGCGGTGGACAAGCTGGCGCAGAACCTGTTCATCTCTTCCTCGGAATTGGCGCAGAAGGCCGCGCTCGCCGCATTCCATCCCGATACCACCGCACTGCTCGATCAACGCCGCGACGCCTTCCGCGCGCAGCGCGACTTCCTGGTGCCGGAACTGCGCAGCGTGGGCTTCGACATCCCGGTGATGCCGGAGGGCGCGTTCTACATCTATGCGAACTGCGAACGGCT
>JBOIFZ010000442.1:0-7112 GCA_050741735.1 Burkholderiales bacterium | reverse complement strand
TGCGTCGGTAACGTGTCCGGGGCACGTACCGCTAACGAGTCACAGCCGTCCGGCTACACGGCGTCCTCGCCGTCTTGCCCTCGACCCGAATCGCCTCGGTCGCGCATGCGGGACTTATGCAGAGCTTCCCTAAGTGCGGATGAAGAAGCGCCTGCTGTTACTGGTCCTATTGAGCCTCGTCAGCCTACCCGCCCTCGCTTTCGAACCCTTTCAGGTAAAAGACATCCGCGTCGAGGGCATTCAGCGCACCGAGGCGGGAACGGTGTTCAGCTATCTACCCGTCAAGGTCGGTGACACCATCGATCAGGATCGCGCGACCGCCGCCGTCAAGGCGCTCTACGCCACCGGTTTCTTCAAGGACGTGCGGCTGGAACGGGATGGCGACGTGCTGGTGGTCGTGGTCGAAGAGCGGCCGGCCATCGCGCAGATCGCCATCGCCGGCTCCAAGGACATCGACGCCAAGCAGCTCAAGGAAGGGCTGAAACAGATCGGCCTTGCCGAGTCGCGGATTTTTGACCGCGCGCTGCTGGACCGGGCGGAGCAGGAGCTGAAGAGTCAGTACATCAGCCGCGGCAAGTACGGCGTCAGCATCACCACCACCGTGACCCCGCTGGAACGCAACCGGGTGGCGATCAATTTCGACATTTCCGAAGGCCAGGTGGCGAAAATCCGCCAGATCAACATCGTCGGCAACAGCGTATTCAAGGACGACGTCCTGCGTGACGAATTCGTACTTCGCACCCCCGGATTCCTTACCTGGTACAGCAAGAACGACCAGTACTCGAAGCCCAAGCTGCAGGGCGACCTCGAGGCGCTGCGCACCTTCTACCTGAATCAGGGTTATCTCGAGTTCACCATCGATTCGACCCAGGTCTCGATCACGCCAGACAAGCGCGACATTTTCATCACCCTCAATATCACGGAAGGCAAGAAGTTCACCGTAACCGACGTGAAACTCGCCGGCGAACTGATCGCGCCGGAAGCGGAACTGCGCAAAATGATCAAGCTGAGAAAGGGCGACGTGTTTTCGCGGGAACGGCTGACCGAAACCACCAAGCTGATCAGCGACCGGCTCGGCAACGAGGGCTATGCCTTTGCCAGCATCAACCCGGTGCCGGAGATCGATCGCGCGAAGAGCGAAGTGGCGTTCACGCTCTATATCGACCCGGGCCGCCGCGTGTATGTGCGGCGCATCGGCATCAGCGGCAACACCAATACGCGGGACGAGGTCATCCGCCGCGAAATGCGGCAGCTGGAAAGCGGCTGGTACTCCACCGAAAAGCTGACCCGCTCGAAGCAGCGCATCGACAAGCTCGGCCACTTTTCCCAGGTGGAGATTGATACACCGGGCGTACCCGGAACTTCCGACCAGGTCGATGTGGACGTCAAAGTCCACGAGCGCGCCACCGGGAATCTTACGTTCGGAGTCGGTTATTCCACGGCGGAGAACGTTATTCTGTCGGCGGGCGTGTCGCAGAACAACATCTTCGGCACCGGAAACGCGCTGTCGTTTCAGGTAAACACCGGCAGCGTCAACCAGACTTACGCGCTTTCCTACACCAACCCGTATTACACCGACGACGGCGTGAGCCGCGGCTTCGACATCTACCGGCGTGACGTGGATTCATCATCGCTGGAGGTCGAGAGTTACAGCACGTCCACGATTGGCGCGGGCGTGCGCTTCGGCGTACCGGTGACGGAGTACAACACAGTCAACTACGGGCTTGCCTACGAGCAGACCACGATCGGAGAGTTGCCGGACGAAGCGTCGCGTGCCGCGGATTTCGTAAAGGAGTTTGGCGAGGAGACCAACACGATTCTCGGCACCGTCGGCTTTGCGCGCGACAAGCGCGACAGCGTGATCTACACCACCAGCGGCACGTTCCAGCGCATTACAGCAGAGGTGGGTTTGCCCGGCGCCGACCTGACCTACTACCGGACCAATCTCAATCATCAGTGGTATCATCCCTTAACCCGGGAATACACGCTGCATTTCAACGGGCAGATCGGCTACGCGGACGGATACGACGGCAAGACGCTGCCGTTCTATAAGGTGTTTTATCTCGGGGGCATAAACTCGGTGCGCGGCTACGAGACCGCATCCATCGGCCCGAAGGACTCGAACGGAGATGCGCTGGGCGGCAGCCATCAGCTGTTTGGCAATCTCGAGTTACTGATTCCGTTTCCGGGGCTCGCCAAGGACCGGTCGGTGCGGCTGAACCTTTTTGTGGATGCGGGTCTTGTCGGGGAGACATACGACTTCGGCCAGATGCGCTACTCGACCGGCCTGGCGTTCAACTGGTTCTCACCGGTTGGTCCGCTGAAACTGAGTTTCGCCAAGGCGTTAAAGTCGCAGCCGGGGGACAGCCTGGAACCCATACAGTTCACGTTGGGCACGATATTTTGAATCGGGCCGCCCGCGCAGGCGGCGCTTGCTCCATACAGACCAGAGGAGAACGAAAGTTGAACAAAATCTCGCTTGCGATTGCCGCCGTGGCGCTCTTGGCGAGCTCGAACGTGCCCGCCGCCGGTGAGCTGAAAATCGGCTTCATCAAGACCGATCGGGTGTTCAGGGAAGCGGCGCCGGCCGTCAGGGCGCTGAAGAAAATCGAAAAGGAATTCGCGCCCCGCGACCAGGAAGTCCAGAAGCTCGCCAAGCAGACGCGCGATCTGCAGTCGGTCCTGGAGAAGGAAGCGATGACCATGAGCGATTCCGACCGTCGCGACAAGGAGCAGGAACTGGCGCGAATGACCCGGGAGTTGCAGCGCATGCAGCGCGAGTTCCGCGAAGACCTGAATTTGCGCAGGAACGAGGAGATGGCCGCAGTGCTCGAGCGCGCCCAGAAGGTGATACAGCAGATCGCGGAAGCGGAAAAATTTGACCTGATCCTGCAGGAAGCGGTTTACATGAGTCCGCGGCTCGATATCACCGACAAGGTCATCAAGGCGCTCGCAGACAAGTAGCACGCTACCGTGTGCGTCGGCTCATCCCCGCGAACCATGCCCGAGTCCGCGCGTCCGGCAGCGCCCATCACGACGAGCCTCGCATGACAGGGGACGCCCGCAAGTCCTTCAGCCTGGCGGAGCTGGCCGAACGCTTTGGCGGCAACGTGGTCGGCGATGCCGCCACGCGCATCCGCCAGGTGGCGCCGCTGGAGACGGCGGGGCCGGAAGAGCTGTCCTTTCTTGCCAATCGCAAATACCAGAAACTTCTCGCTTCCACGCGCGCCCGTGCCGTAATCCTGGGCGAGGAAGCGCGCGACGCCACGGCCCTTCCGCGCATCATCTGCAAGAATCCCTACGCCTATTACGGGCGCGTCGCGGCGCTGGTCAATCCGGAGGCCATGCCCGAACCCGGGATCCATCCGCAGGCGGCGGTGGATACCGGCGCGCACGTCGCGTCTTCCGCTGCCGTCGGCGCCTGCGCGGTGATCGAAGAGGGGGCGGAGATCGGTGACGGCGCCGTGATCGGCGCTAACTGCTTCGTCGGGCGCGGCGTGCGCATCGGTAGGTGCACGCGCCTGCATGCCAACGCCACCGTGTACCACGATTGCGTGATCGGCGACCGGGTCATCATCCATTCCGGCGCGGTGGTCGGCGCAGATGGATTCGGCATGGCGATGGACGAAGGCCGTTGGCTGAAGATCCCGCAGATAGGGCGCGTGGTCATCGGCGACGATGTCGAGGTCGGCGCCAACACCGCCATAGACCGCGGTGCGCTCGACGACACCGTGATCGAGGAAGGCGTGAAGCTGGACAACCAGATCCAGATTGGACACAACTGCCGCATCGGCGCGCACACTGCCATTGCCGGCTGCGTCGGAATTGCCGGTAGCACCCGCATCGGCAGTTACTGCCAGATCGGCGGCAGTGCGATGATATCCGGCCATCTGACGATTACCGACCGCGTGGTCGTCTCCGGCGGGACGCTGGTGGCCAAGTCGATCGCCAGGCCGGGCACTTACACCGCCGTGTTTCCGATGTCGCCGCATGACGAGTGGCTCAGGAACGCATCGCTGATTCGCCATTTGCACGAAATGGTGGATAGAATCCGCAAGCTGGAAAACGAAATCAAGAAAATGGAGAGGAAATGACCGTGAACACGATGGAAATCCAGCAAATCATGGCTCATCTCCCGCATCGCTACCCGATGCTCCTGATCGACCGCGTGCTGTCGCTCGAAGTGGGCAAGGACGTCGTGGCGTTGAAGAACGTGACCATTAACGAGCCGTTCTTCAGCGGCCACTTTCCCCATCATCCGGTAATGCCCGGGGTGCTGATCGTCGAGGCAATGGCGCAGGCCGCCGCAATCCTCGCTTTCAAGACCTTCAACCTCAAGAGCGACAGCGACAGCGTGTACTACTTTGTCGGCATCGACAAGGCGCGCTTCAAGAAGCCGGTTTTGCCGGGTGATCGGCTGATCCTGAAGGCGCAGATCCTGCGCAACCTGCGCGGCATCTGGAAATTTTCGGCGCAGGCGCTGGTGGAGGACACCCTGGTATCCGAAGCGCAACTGCTGTGCACCATGCGCGACCTTCCGGTGAACGGCGGGCAATGATCCATCCGACCGCCATCGTTCACAAGGACGCGAAGCTCGCCCCGGACGTCGAAGTCGGACCATTCTCCATCATCGGCGAACACGTCGAGATCGGAACAGGCACCAGTATCGGCGCGCACGTGGTGATCGCGGGACGCACCCGCATCGGCGCCAAGAACCGCATTTTCCACCACGCCGTGCTGGGCGAGATTCCGCAGGACAAGAAGTACGCCGGTGAGCACACCACGCTCGAGATCGGCGACGGCAACACCATCCGCGAGTTCTGCACTTTCCACATCGGTACCGTACAGGACGCGGGCGTCACCCGGCTCGGAGACGACAACTGGGTCATGGCTTATGTACACCTGGCGCATGACTGCATGGTCGGCAGCCACACCATCCTCGCCAACTGCGCTCAACTAGCGGGCCATGTCCACGTCGGCGACCATGCAATAGTCGGCGGCATGACAGGCGTGCACCAGTTCTGCCGAATAGGGGTGCACGCGATGACCGGCGCAGGCTCAGTGGTGCTCGCCGACGTGCCGCCGTATGTGATCGCGATGGGCAACACTGCCGAGCCGCACGGAATCAATTCCGAGGGCTTGCGCCGCCGCGGCTTCAACGCCGACGCCATCAACAACATCCGCCGCGCCTATAAGACTCTGTACAAATCCGGCCTGACGCTGGACGAGGCAAAACGGGTGTTGCATGAACAGGCCGCAGCGTGCACGGAAGTGGCCATCCTCGTGGATTTCCTGAACGCCTCGCAACGCAGCATCATCCGCTAACATCAGGTCGCCAATGAACGAATCATCCGGCCGGACCATGCGCGTGGCCTTCGTGGCGGGAGAGGCTTCCGGCGACCTGCTCGGCGCTCATCTGCTGCAGGCGCTTTCCGAGCGCGTGCCGCGGCTCGAGGCTTTTGGCATCGGCGGGCCGAAGATGCAGTCGGCGGGGCTGGATGCCTGGTACCCGATGGAACTGCTGGCGGTGCGGGGCTATGTCGAGGTGCTCAGAAGCCTGCCCAAGCTGCTGCGTATTCGCCGCGATCTCAGGCGCAGACTGCTCGCTGATCCGCCCGACCTGTTCATCGGCATCGATTCGCCCGATTTCAATCTCGATCTCGAGCTTGCCCTGCGTTCCCGCGGCATCACCACAGTGCATTACGCCAGTCCGTCGATCTGGGCGTGGCGCGGCGAGCGCATCCACAAGATCAAGCGCGCGGTATCCAAGATGCTGGCGCTGTTCCCTTTCGAGCCGGCGATCTACGAGAAAGCCGGCGTGCCGGTAGCCTATGTCGGCCATCCGCTCGCCGATGAACTGCCGGAATACCCCGATAAGGACGCGGCGCGCGAACAGATGCGGGTGTCACCGAAACAGACCGTGGTGGCGTTGCTTCCCGGCAGCCGTCAGAGCGAAGTGCGGCAGATGGGGGAGTTGTTCGCGGCCACTGCCAAGCTGGTCGCGGAACAGGTGCCGGATGCGCACTTTCTAGTGCCGCTGGTGAGCCGCGAGACACGAATGATTTTCGAGGAAGCGCTGTACCATCAGAGGGCCGATCAGCTGCCCGTCACCATACTGTTCGGGCACGCGCACATGGCGATGATCGCGGCCGATGCGGTGCTGGTGGCCTCAGGCACCGCCACGCTGGAAGCGGCGTTGCTCAAACGCCCCATGGTGATCACTTACAAGATGCCGCGGCTGTCCGCGTGGATCATGCGCAGGCGAGGGCGGCTGCGTTATGTCGGACTACCGAACATCCTTGCCGGCGAGTTCGTGGTTCCGGAGATACTCCAGGAAGACGCTACCCCGGAAAATCTGGCGCAAGCGCTGGCAAACCAGTTGCACGACAAGGTGGTGCGCAAGCGGCTGGAGCACCGGTTCCTGGAGATTCACCGCATTCTCCGGCAGGGAAGTGCGGCGCGCGCGGTTGAGGCGATCCTGCCGCTGCTGGGCGCCAACAAGGCACGGGCGCGCGTCGGAGATGCTGCCGCCCGGGAAGGGGCGCGCGCGTGACACCGGCGGCGATGCCCGGCCGACTCATCTGCGGGGTGGATGAGGCGGGCCGCGGCCCGCTGGCCGGGCCGGTATTCGCCGCTTGCGTGGTGTTGCGCGACGATGATGCGATCAGCGGTCTCGCCGATTCGAAAAAGCTGTCGCCCGCACGCCGCGAAGAACTGGCGGTGCAGATTCGCAGCCGCGCCACAGCCTGGGCAGTTGCCTGCGCTTCGGTGGAAGAAATCGATACGCACAACATCCTGAGAGCGAGCCTGCTGGCGATGCAGCGCGCAGTGGAACAGCTCGCGGTCGAGCCGCACCAGGTGCTGGTGGACGGACTGCACTGCCCGCAAGTGCGTTTTCCGGTGATGGCGGTGGTGCGCGGCGACGACCGGATTGCCGCAATTTCCGCCGCCTCCATCCTTGCCAAGACCGCGCGCGATGCTGTCATGCTTGAACTGCACGCGCGCTATCCCGAATACGGCTTCGACCGCCACAAGGGCTATCCGACCCCCGATCACCTCGCGGCGCTGCGACGCTGCGGCGTTTCTCCGGTTCACCGGCGCAGCTTCGCCCC
>JBOIFZ010000441.1:0-6517 GCA_050741735.1 Burkholderiales bacterium | reverse complement strand
ATCGGGCCGCCGGGTGCCGCGATATAATCGCCGCCGCCCGCCATAATGCAAGGAATCATGATCCCGCGCACCCTCCTCCCGTTCGCCCTCGCCTGCACGTGTTTTCTCGCAGGTTGCGCAACCGGCCCCAATCCCCGCGATCCGTACGAGGGCTTCAACCGCAAAGTCTTCGCGTTCAACGAAGGCCTGGACAAGGCCGTGCTCAAGCCGGTAGCGAAAGGGTACGACAAAGTCCTGCCGAAATTCGTGCGTACCGGGCTGACCAACTTCTTCAACAATCTGGGAATGGTGGTCACGACGTTCAACGACGCGATTCAGCTCAAAGGCGAGAAGGTGCCGGTGGACATCGCCCGCTTTGCCACTAATCTGATCTTTGGCATTTTCGGCCTGATCGACGTGGCAACCGAACTCAGGATCGAGAACCGCAACGAGGATTTCGGCCAGTCACTCGGTTACTGGGGTGTGGGCAGCGGGCCTTACATCGTGCTGCCCTTTTTCGGGCCGAGCACCGTGCGCGATGCTCCGGGACTGGCGGTGGATTTCGTGGTCAGCCCCTACTACTACGTGTGGGAAGACGAGGCGGGCATCCGCTGGGGATTGTTCGCGGTCAACATCGTGAATACGCGCGCCAATCTGCTGCCCGCGGAAAAGATTCTGGATGAAACGGGCGTGGAGCGTTACGCGTTCCTGCGCGACGTCTACCTTCAGAGGCGTGAATACCTGATCCACGACGGCAACCCGCCAGTCTCGACGACCGGCCCGCGTCCGAAGAGCCTGCGCGAACTGGAAGAGGAAGACATGCAGGACGAGCCGGCTTCTCCGAAGGAGAAGCCGTGACGGCGTGACGACGTGACGAAGTAAGACCCTGAAGAACGAAATTCAGTATGGCAAACGCAAGTAACGGACGCGATTCTTCTCCCTCGTTACCACAGTTCCGTAATCGATTTTCGTCACGCCGTCACGGTCTTTCCGGCAGTCACGATCGTCACGTGTGTCACGGTCTTTCCGGCAGTCACGACAGTCACGACAGTCACGATACTTACGGCGGATTCCGGAACCCTGTTAGAAGGATGCTTGGGGCATGAAATCTTGGCAGAAAAATGCCGGAAATTCGTTTAGACTTACATCATGAACTTCGTCAAAACATGATGCCAACCTTCCATTACCCGCTCAGGACCATGGTACTGGCGGCGCTGATCGCCGCCGGCGGGCCGGTTTTCGCTCAAGACGAGGACAACTGGTACAGCGGCTACAGGAGCGGCTTCTGGGGCCTGAGCGATTCGGTCGGGTTCCGGGGTTCGCTGCCCGGGGTGTTCGGGTTACCGGGCAGCAGCCCGGAGGGCCAGTCGGCATCGAGGTATTTCAGCGGCTACCGTATGTCCGATTCTTTTGCCATCGAGGGGGCGCAGACCAGCTTTGGTCTGCGCGGGTCGGCCTGCGGCGGCGATCCCCTGACCGGTGATTCGTACCAGTCCTGCTACGGCTCGGCGTGGAGCGTCTCGGGTGTAGCCACCCTTCCCTTCCAATCGACGGGCTTGGCGGTGTACGGCAGGATGGGAATGCATTATTGGCAGAATGGCACGCAGGACGAAAGCGCCGGCCGTCGCGCCCTGGACGACCTGGGCACGGTGTATGGAATCGGCCTGAGCTACGAGTTTTCCAAGGCCGTGACTTTCCGCGCCGAATCGGAACGCTACACCGACCTCTTGGGCAACTACGGCAGCGGTTCCGGCTCCAACACCGGAGTGGACGCCAGCGTTCATTCCATCGGATTGTCGATCAAGTTCTAGTTGCTAGTGTTGGTGCGTCCTGGTCGATTCCGATTCCACGTTTTTCTCTCAGTACGCAGTACATAGAACCTGGCATCGTTGTTACGTCTCTCGTGTGTCGCCTTTAACTAGACACTAACCACCAGCCACTGCCTCACGACCTTCTGGTCGTGAGGTAAATCCCCCCGAATATCAGTACCGCCCCCGCGAAGTGGTAGGCATACAGCCGCTCGCCGAGGAAAATCACCGACAGCAGCGCGCCGAACACCGGCATCAGGTGCACGAACAGTCCCGCCTTGTTCGGACCGATCTGCGCAACGCCGCGATTCCAGAACAGATAGGCCACGATGGAAGGCAAGGTGCCGTAGTAAGCAAGCGCCGCGACGGCAGGAATGGAAACCGAAAAACCTCCGCGCGTGAACAGTTCCCACAGGTAAAACGGCAACAACAACGGCAGACCGAGCAGCAGCATGGCCTCCAGGAAACCGATGGCGGTCAGCCCGGGCGGCCGCCGGCGCAGCACGATGGTGTAGATCGCCCACAGGAACATCGCCAAAATCAACCACAGGTCGCCGCGGTTGAATGTCAGTGCCGCGAGTATCTGCGGCTCACCCCGCGCAACGATCACCGCGACTCCCGCCAGCGACAGCACCACGCCCATTGTTTGCCAGGCCCCGAGCCGCTCGCGAAACGCCAGCCACGACATCACCATGATGAGGATGGGCGTGACCGAGTTGAACAACACGCCGTTGGTCACTGTGGTGTACTGCAACCCGACGTAGATCATGGTGTTGAACAGCGTCGCGCCCAGGCTGCCCAGCAACGCCAGGGTGAACCAGTTAACGCGCACGACGTGCCAGTTGCGCTTGAGTTCCGGGGCGGCAAACGGCAGGAGGATCAGCAACGCAACGGCCCAGCGCCAGAAGCCCATCGCCACCGGCGGGATGTCGTTGCGCATCGCCCGCCCGACCACCCAGTTGCCGGCCCAGAACAGAGACGCAAGAGTAAGCAGCAGGTAGGGGGATGCCAGCCAGCGGAGGAGTTTCGATTCGGAACGCATTATTGTTGGTACAGCGAGAGACGAGAGAAAAGAGGAAAGAGGAAAGGTCAAAAAATCAGAACAGGTGAACCATGCAAAAACAGGGCCGCGACTGCGCGGCCCGCTTCGTATCTTTCCTCTTTCCTCTCGCTCTTTCAGTTCAATCGCGCCGCATGCCGCTGAAGTTCAACGACGCGGCTGCGGATGTCGTCGCGATCTTCGCAACCGGGGGAGAGTTCCAGATAGCGCTCGAAATCGGCGAGTGCGGCGCGGGAGCACTCGAGTTCCTGGTATATCATTCCCCGGTCGCGCATCTCGGGGGGCTGATCGGGCACTGTGGCGATGATCCAGTCCAGGATCGGCAGCGCGCGATCGAACTGCTGGCTGCGCAGGTAGATGGCCTTGAGGTTGCGCAGCAGGCGCAGGATGATTTCCTTCTTGCCGGCCGTGCCCAGCATGCCGGCGACGATGGCGCGCGAAACCTCGCCGCCGCGCGCTTCGCTCAGACGCTTTTGCAGATCCGCGACTCCGAGCGAAATGCCGCCGGAGTACGGATCGAGCACCACGGTGCCTTCGGGTAACGCGCACTTCACCAGGAAGTGCCCCGGAAAACTCACGCCCTGCAGCGGCAGGCCGATGCGGCCGCCGACTTCCATGTACAGCAGGCTGAGCGTGATCGGAATGCCGACGCGGCGGTCCAGCACCTCGTTCAGGCAACTGTTGCGCGGGTCGTAGTAGTCCTCCTCGTTGGCGGCGAAACCGAGTTCCGCGAACAGGTATTCGTTGAGCGCGAGGATGCGTTGCGAGGGACCCGAATCCGGCTGGATGCGCGACTCGAGGGTTCTGGCCAATTCTTCAATGCGCGCCAGATGGTGCGCGACGTCAAGATCGGGATAGGCGTGACTGGCGATCAGCAGCGCGGCTTCGGCGAGATCGACTGCTTCTTCCGGGCCGAAAATCACCTGCTGCAGGCGCTCGCTCCTCAAGACTGCGGGCCGGACTCCCGTTGGGGACGGATAGCGCGCGCTCAACTCGGTGTGTCCTGCTTCTCCGCGACCGGCGGGAGGAAAAGAGCGGCAACCTCTTTCTTCGACGCCTGCGGCCGCGGCGCGGCGTTCGCCACGTCGGTCAGTGTCGATGCAGGCGGGTTATACGGCCCGGAGAACAGAGGGTCCGCGGACTGCGCGCTGCGCGCAGGCGGATCGCGGCGGGAATCGGGACGGTGAACCTCGCGATGCCGGTTTTCGTCGCGGCGGCTCTGGTCGCGCCGGCCTTCCGGACGGCGGCCTACCCGATGGCGCGATTCTCCGCGCAGCGCGGGCGTACGCTTGAAGTCTTCGGCCTCGGCGACCGGCAGCTTGAATTTGAGCAGTTTTTCGATCGCGTCCAGTTTCTCGCGCTCGTCGTCGGCCATCAGGGAAATAGCTTCACCGGTCAGTCCGGCGCGGGCGGTGCGGCCGATGCGGTGGACGTAATCTTCGGGCGAACCGGGCAGGTCGAAGTTGATTACGAACGGCAGTTGTTCGATGTCCAGTCCGCGCGCAGCGACATCGGTGCCAACCAGCACCTGCGTGCGGCCTTCTTTGAATTCGGCCAGCGCCTGCGTGCGCTCGCCCTGGGTGCGGTCGCTGTGGATCGCTTCGGCGGCAACGCCGTCCTTGGCCAGCTTGTAGGCCAGCCGGTTGGCGCCGATCTTGGTGTTGCAGAACACCAGTGCCTGGCGCATGTCGCGCGAGCGGATCAGGTGGGTGAGCAGATCGCGCTTGGCGTTGGCATCGACGTGGTAAACCAGGTGCGTCACGGTCTCGACCGTCGAATTGCGGCGGGCGACCTCGACATTCACCGGGTTCTTGAGAAACTGCTTGGCCAGCCCGCGAATGTCGTCGGAGTACGTGGCGGAAAACATGAGACTCTGGCGCTGCGCCGGCAGCACCGCCAGGATCCGCTTGATGTCGGGCAGAAAGCCCATGTCGAGCATGCGGTCGGCTTCGTCCAGCACCAGGAACTGCACCTGCGAAAGGTGGACGGTCTTCTGCTGCAGGTGGTCAAGCAGGCGTCCAGGGGTGGCGACCAGGATTTCCACCCCGGCGCGCAGTTCCTTGATTTGCGGATCGATGTTGACTCCGCCGTAGACCACCGCGGAACGCAATGCGACGTGCTTGCCGTAAGTCTTGACGCTCTCCTGCACCTGGGCGGCCAGCTCGCGGGTCGGCGTCAGGATCAGCGCGCGCACCTGGTGACGGGCGGGTGAGACGCTGTTGTTGGCGAACTCCTTCAGCCGCTGCAGCATCGGGAGCGTGAAACTCGCGGTCTTGCCAGTGCCGGTTTGGGCGGCGGCCATGACGTCCTGGCCGAGGAGGATGGGGGGAATCGCCTTTGCCTGGACCGGCGTAGGCTCGGTGTAACCCTGATCAGCGACCGCTTGCAACAACTCCGGGTCGAGCCCCAGATCCGAAAACGACATTAATTTGAACTCCTGCATCGTTCGATTCGACGATGCGATTGACGCCGGAAGCGGTGGCCTGTGGTCGTCCCGGGTTCCGGATTGAGCGTGCATGGTACAGGATAACCTGCGATTCCGAAAGGGTTTTTCGGGGTTACACCTTCACCGCAAGGGCGCACTAGACCTTCACCGCAAAGACGCAAAGGAAACGCAAAGGAAAGCAAAGCTAATTGAGGTGAAAAGGCAATAGAGTTGGATAGTCGTGCCGCCGCGATACATCGAGTGGGTGGGGCGATTCGGAATCCTCCCGCTTTTTGCCGCGTTTCGTTTGTTTTTCTCTGCGTTTCCTTTGCGCCTTTGCGACTTTGCGGTGAAGATTTACCGGCGCATCCACTCGTTCAGAACCTGGTAGCCCACGGCAAGAAAAGTCGGCCCGAGAAACACGCCGATGAATCCGAATGTGAGCACGCCGCCGAGCACCCCGAGGAAAACCAGGATGAACGGCAAATGGCTGCCGCGGCTGATGATGATCGGCTTGAGGAAGTTGTCTACCAGGCTGATGACCAGAAGGCCCCACAGACCCATGAAAATCGCCGAGCCGACCGACCCCTGATAGAAAAGCCAGACGGTTGCCGAGCCCCAGATCAGTGGGGGCCCGACCGGCACCACCGAAAGAAAGAAAGTCACCAGTCCGAGCAGGGTGGCCCCCGGCACGCCGGCGATCAGGAAGCCGATTCCGGCCAAGACCCCTTGTGCTAGCCCCGTGCCGAGGATGCCGTACACGACGCTGTTCACGGTCTTGCCGGCGACGTCGAGCAAATGCCGGGCATCGGGACCCGCGACCCGGGACGCCGCGGCGCGCACGCGCGCGGCGGCAGCGTCGCCGTCGCGAAACAGGAAGAACGCGACCAGCACGCTCAATGCCAACTGCAGCACACCCGCGACAAGGTATCCGCCCGCTTTGACGAACGCTTCCCTGGCAGGCGGAAGCAAGCTCTTCATTTCCTCGATCAACTGGCTGTCATCGTGCCCAAGGCTGCGCCAATAGGCGTCAATGCGCTCGCCCACCAGCGGCAGCGTCTTCACCCATGCCGGCGAATCCGGCAGCCCGGCCTCGAACACCCCGCGCAACACCTCGATCAACGCAGCTGCGTTGTCAGCGAGACCGACCGCGACGATGACGAACGGCGCAAGCAGAAACAGGGAAGCCGCCAACATCATCAATGCGGCAGCCACGGTGTTCCTGCCACCGACGGCATGCCTGAG
>JBOIFZ010000440.1:0-2216 GCA_050741735.1 Burkholderiales bacterium | reverse complement strand
TGAAGCGGATGTCGCCGTAGAACGCCGTGGCGGATTCGCCGGTATTGTCGGTATCCGTGGCGAGCACCACGCCGGAAATCGCTGGCGGTTCCTCGCCGAACGCCGCCCGGAAGTCCGCGGCGACATCGCGTCGTATCGTGACCCACTTGCCGAGATTTGCGCCTCCACTCTCGGCGACGATCATCCGCACCCGGTCGGTGTAGGCGCTCCAGACCGAGGTGCCCGCGGCGGCCTTGCCGTCCCAGACGTAGCACAGTGCGGCGAGCGGAACATCGGCGCCGTAAAGGCGTGCCAGCCGGATTTTGGCGCGCACCGAAACCGGCAGCTTGCGGATATCGTAATCGAAAAGGACGTAAACGCGTGCCGGGTAGTCGTCGCCCCCCTTGGTGGCGATGTCGGACTTTGTCAGCAGGTTGAGTATTTTCCAGCGCCACTCGATGACCGGATGGGCGCGCACATCGAGTTTCAGCGGATGAGCGACGCCCGCCATCGAGGCCTCCGCATCGGCGCGCAGCACCACTGCATCGCCGTCACGGACCAGCGAATACCGCGTATGCCTGCGGATTCCGGGGAGCGTTGTAAGTTTCCAGGGAGCTGGAAGCGACGCGCCGGGTGCCGCAGCGGAAAAAGGCGCGAGAACCGGGGCTTCAGCCGCGTTCGCCGCGCAACTCAGGCTGCCTGCAACGGCAAGCAGCAGGGCTGCGAAGCCGCGGCTCACGATTCGGCGCCCGAATCCATCGCAGGCAAAAAACCTTCGCGCACCAGTCGCTGATAATCCTGGGCCCGATCCACGTCCCAATGCACGGGGAGTTCATGCCAGCGCCAGCCGAGATTGCGCAGGCGCTGGCGGGTTTCCTCCATCACCGTAGCGGTTCCCCACGTCATCGCATCGAATAGCGCCGGCATGGCTTGCGAAAGCCCGACCAGAACGTAACCACCATCTTCCGCCGGACAGAACACAGCGTCGCGCCCGTCGCGCAGCGCGCCTGCGGCCGCACGCAGGTCGGCAGCCGTGAGGGAAGGGCAATCGCTTCCCGTCAGCAGTACGTGCCGCGACCGGGTCAGCGCGTCCTCGAAGGCGTTCAGCATTCTTGCACCGAGGTCGCCTTCACCTTGCCGGTGCAGCGCAACGTGGAAGCGATTGCGGCAGCTGGCAAAAAAACCATCATCGGTAGTCGGGGTGCACCACAGTTCCACCTGACCCAAATTTGACTCGCGTGCCACGGAGAGCGCGTGTTCGACCAGGTTGCGGTACAGCGCCGCCGCACCGTGGTCGCCCAACAGCGGGATCAAGCGCGTCTTCACGCTTCCCGCTACCGGGGCGCGTGCAAATATCAGTACGCTGGCGTCATTGGCTGCGGCCATAATAGATTTCTGCAAGCCGTGCCGGTTCCGCGCCGAGGAAGTAGGCGAGACGCAACCGCCACATCAGGGCGATGGTGCGCCAGATTCCGTGCTTTTCCCAGCGCCGGGACGATGCGATGACGCTTTGCGCAAGGCACAGCGGCCGGCCGTGGCGCTTGAGTGTGGCGCACAGCGCGACGTCTTCCATCAATGCAATGGCCCGAAATCCGCCGACTTCAACGAACAGTCCGCGCTCGACGAACAGGCCTTGGTCGCCGGTGGCGATCCCGGTGAAGCGTGAACGTCGGTTCATCATCCACTCGACGACGCGCAGCATGGTTGCGGCGCCGGAAAGCCTGACGTCGAAGCGTCCCCAGCGACGGCCTGTTTCGCGCAGGCCGTCGAGGATGAGCCGCTCCGCGTCGTCGGGGAGGCGGGCGTCGGCATGCAGGAACAGCAGCACGTCGCCGCCGGCGTGCGCCGCGCCCGCGTTCATCTGCAGCGCGCGCCCGCGTGGCGAGGACAGCACCCGGTCGGCCAGCGGCGAGGCGGCGGCAACGGTGCAGTCGCGGCTGCCGCCGTCGGCGAGAATCAACTCGACGCCGCGTTCGCGCAGCCGCTGAAGCGGCTGGAGAAACGAAACGATACCCAGCGCTTCGTTCAGCGTCGGAACGACAATCGTAAGAGACGGTGAGGGGTGAAGGGTGAGGGGTGAGGGGTCTAAAGCGGGGGACAAGGGGCGAGCGCCGAGAGGCGAGCGAACAGCGTGATCGGAATTCGGCAGACCGTCAGGCTTTTCTCCCGCCTTCACATTCGCATTGAGTCCCATGGTTCGGTCCTCACGCTTTTTCTCCTCACTCCTCACTCCTCAC